>PMSX01000040.1 GCA_003167495.1 Bryobacterales bacterium
AGTTGCGTATGGCTTCGTCAATGCGGCGAATCAGCCGGCTGCCGTCCGTATTGGAATAACCGTTGCGCGAAGCAGCGAGCGTGAACGAAACCATGCTGGATGTCACAAACCCGGGCCCCTTTGTCATCAACGCATCTAACGTCCTGACAAACAGCGTTGCTCCCACAACCAACGTCAAAGTCAAGGCGATTTGCGCGGTCACGATCACCTTGCGCAGGCGAACGCCACCAAATGCCGTACCGCCGCGCTGCTGCAGCGACGATACTAACGATCGCCGTCCCGATTGCCATGCCGGCGCTAAGCCACTCAAAACCCCAGCCGTGACGCTTACACCGAAAGCAAACAATAGCAGCCGCGTGTCCACTCCCGCATGCAATGCGTTCTCTGCGGTGTTCTTGGGCAGGAATGCGATCAAGGCGCGAACCGCAAGAGGTGCTAGCGCCGCTCCAAGAAATCCTCCTGTCAGCGCGATTAACAAACTGTCGGCCAGAAACTGCCGTCCCAGCCTGCCGCGCGATGCTCCTAGTGCCAGGCGCGTGCCAATCTCGCGATCGCGCGCCGAGCCACGCGCCAAAAACAAACCCGATACATTCAAACATGCCAGGCCCAACAACACCATAGTTGCCGCGAATAGCACCCACAACGGCTGAACCAAAATGCGCCTCAAACTGGAGTGGCCTTGCGGCGCGGCAGTCAATAAAAGCGACGAATGGAGATACTCTTGCATCTCTTCCGGGGTAATTTTGGGGAATCCGGCTTCATTCATATTCCTCTGCAGCATGGCCTTGAACCAAGGTTGCAACCCAACCTGAGCTTGTTTCAGCGTCACGCCTTCATTCAAGCGGCCGAGCACTTGCATCCAGCGAGTGGGGCTGTCTCGAAGGTCAGAGTAGCCCGGTATCACTTGATCGGACATGGATGCTGGAATCCAGACAGACGGCACTTCGCCCACATCGATGCCCCGAAACGTCAACGCCGCTACTCCAACCACAACAAGAGGATGCATATTGACGATCAGCTTCCGTCCCAGAACATCCGCCGCACCACCCAACCGGGTCTTCCAAAAGTCGTACGAAATCACGGCCACCGGATTCGCGTTCGCCGCGCCATCGTCTTGCTGCGTCAACACCCGCCCCAAAGCCGGCTGGACGCCAAGCAGGTTAAAGTAATTGCCGGAAACAATTTCCGCAGTCGCAGGATGATAATCTCCCCCGGTCGAAAGATTCACATCGGTTAAGGCCCGGCAGAAAACGCCCTCGAAAAATTGTTTCTGCGCGTCCAGGTCGTGGCAGATTGGATAGGACATCAAATTCCAGCCACCAAAACCGTCGGCAACCTGCTCGCCTTGCGTCGCATCGACCAGCACCAGCCGCCCTGGTTCGCGCACCGGAAGCGCATGCAGCAGAACCTGATCCACCAGTGAATAAATCGCTGTAGTGACGCCGATTCCGAGCATCATAGAGACAACAGCCGTGATAGTAAATGACGGTGTCCTGAGGAACGAACGCGCCGAGAAGCGAATGTCGTACGCAAAGTCCCGCAGCCATCGAGTCAGCCAGACGTCGCGGACTTCTTCTTGAATTTGCGTCATACCGCCCAGCTCCAATGAGGCCTGTCTTCGAGCGTCCTCCATCGTCAAGCCCAACCTTTCCAGATCGCTAACTCGCCGGTCTAAGTGATAGCGCAGCTCACGGTCCAAATCACCTTCCAGCTTCCTGCGCCGAAAACAGTTCGTCAGTTGGGGTATCATCAGTTGCCCTCCTCAAAGATCAACTGAACCGCGTCAGCCAGCCGCGCCCAACTGTCTTTCTCGACGACTAGCTGTTTCCTACCCGCAGCCGTTAACGAGTAAAACTTCGCCTCGCGTCCGGTTTCGGATTCACGCCACTCCGCACGCAACCATTTCTTTTGCTCCAGCCGGTGAAGCGCTGGATAAAGCGAGCCTTGATTCACCTGCACTACTGATCGCGAGATGTGCTCCAATCTTTGCGCTATGCCGTAGCCATGCGCCGGTTCGAGCGAAACAATCTGCAAAATGAGCATGTCCAGGGTGCCCTGCGGTATGGGAAATCGTGACGATGGCATCAACGCCTCAACCTTCTACCATTTAGTTTAGTCATTCATAGGTCGAAGGTCAAGGGCTTGTTTCGAAAATAGGAGGAGGTCCCCCGAGCGAACAGCGCGTTCCCACAAACGCTCAGGTCCGATCGCCTACGATGTCGCGCAAAAGGCCGAAATCTCGGGCTATTGCTCGCGTAGTGCGTTTGGTCTCGAAACTGCATGACTCCCGGCCGAAGAGGCAAAGTCTTGAGAATAGATTCGAGAGTTATGTCCGTTATCGTCGGAGTCCTCTTGATTTGCGGTTTTGGGACGGCCGACGATTTAGCCTATCAAGCAAGCACAATTCGCGCTTTGGAAAAGGAAGGTCAATTGCCGCAAGCTTTGGCCGTCCTTTCGCATCTCGTAGCAGACCTCCAGCAAAGAGATCCCGCCAACGAACTCCTGCCGGAGGCTTTCGACCGAAAGGGCTCGATAGAAGCCGATATGGGGCGATACAGAGAGGCTGAGCAAGACTATGTAAAGGCGATCGGCCTTTGGAAGAATTTGCATAAGAGCGCCTCGGCTGCTTTCGCAACAGAACTCAATAATCTCAGCTCGCTCTACTCGGTTACCGGACGGCTGAGACAGGCTGAAACATTGCGCCGCGAAAGTCTCGCCCTACGGCTGGAGCTTCTGGGGCCAGATTCTCTGGAGGTTGCTCTATCCTATTCAAACTTGGCGGTGGATTTGTTTCGCCAGGGGCAATATCGCGAATCGGTGGAGCTGTGTCATAAAGCGCTCGCGATTTGGTCGACGTCGGACTCTGAGCGCAACCGGTCTGATCTGGCGTATCACACGCTTGCTTCGATTGAGCTGAAAAGTGGAGATTTCCCGTCGGCTCTTGCGCACGCGCTAGCAGCGGTGGCACAATACCGGACGAATCAGAACTCAACCGCAAGTACGATGGCGACCTATCAAGATACCGTTGCGCTGGCAAGAGAGGCAAACGGTGATCTCACAGGCTCGGCGCAAGACTTTGCGAGCGCTATCGCACATCTCGAGATCTCAGAGCACAAGCAGCCGTCTTTATCCCATATTGGATTATTGATTGACTATGCGAAGCTCTTGACCCGGCAAAAGCATGCGCGAGAGGCCAAACGCCTGTTGCGCGAAGCTCAATCGGAAGCGACAGCGATTGCACAAGCCAACCAATGGCAACATGCCGTCGATGTGACGGCACTGTTGGCAAGGAAGCAAAGATGAAGGGCCGCGTCAAATCATGATTTGCGGGCCATCTTCGTCAGATCACCTGTTTAGCGCGACGCAGCCGCGAGGATCAATTTCGCATTCGATGCTGGTGCCAATCCAGTCCCAATTTGCGTCTCAGTGAGAATCTCGAGCGAAGATGCGCGAGAAGGCGTTGGGAAATCGCAATGCTCTCTGCGGTTCGATTTCCTAATCTCGGGGGCCATCCGTCACTAGCCGTCAAGTCAAGATTCACGCTGCCCATTATTGATCCAAAAGATCAGAGGAAGAGGACAACGAGAGTTGCCGCAATCATCCGCGCATCGCGCAAACGGGGTTTTGAAATCGCCACGACCTGACTTCGCTGTATCGATCTCGCCGGCGGCATGCGCCCCGCTCCGCCGATGGTATACCGCACCTCCCGAACCGCACCACGTCGGCGCGCACCAGCCTGCGGGTCGGCTCGTACTCGCGATCGGGCGGGTTGCCCGTGTGCACCTGGCCCAAAAGCACTGCGTTACTGGTGAATCACGCGCTTTTCGGACGAACCTTCAATTGGGCAACGCTGGACAATTTACCTGGACGGGTTGTCCGCATATCGCCAAGTGGATTCTACCGATTACTCGTGTATAGTCGCCCAGTGGCGACCGAATAGTCGGGAGGCGGCGGCCGTCGGCTATACTGACGCTTTTATGGACGTTTGTCCGACAGACATCATCCTCGCGCCGGCAGAGCGCATCTGGCGCTTGGTGACGGACCCACGCGAGTTGGCCCACTGGTCAGGGATGAGATTGGTCGAAGCTCCTGCGCGAGCGATCAGCAGTGGCGATCGTCTCGTCTTTCGAGCCGGCGTGTTCCCTATCACCTTCGACGTGGTTGACATACAAGCCCCGCGGCAGCTCACCCTCGGCATTGCGCTGCCCTTTGGCGTCAAGAACCGCGAGCAGATTCAGATCACACGCATCGACTCCAACTCGTCTCGCACGACGTTTAACTGAGCGTTCAGCTTCCCGCCAGGTTGGCGGGGTCGGGTCCTGGAGATAATCATTGGTCGGCGGTTCGTCACCGGACCCGCGGACGCGCTCGGCCGCTTGAAACGAGTTGCTGAAATGACGGGCGCTCAGGCTTATTGAACCTCGATCGAAGGTCGCCCTTGAATGAGTCCTGCCTAGTCGCCCAGTGTTTAGGAAGCGCCGGCGTTCAGCGTTCGCAACGATCAACAAATACTACGCCGTCGGGCGTGATCGTTGAGGCGTTTTAGTTTAGGTCTTTTTGCCCAGCGCGGCAAAAGCGGCGTAGAAGATTTCGTCGGGCATCAGTTCTGGCGTCAACACACGCTGGAAGACGAGTCCTTCGATTAGGGCGTGTATGACCCGCACAAGTTGGTCGGCGGGAATGGGCAGATCATCTGATTTTGCGACGGAGCGAAGCCATTCCTCGCCGAACGCATAGCTCTGCGCGGTGAAATCGGCAACTCTAGCGCGCAACTCCTGATGAGTGAGTGTATAGGCCAAACCAGTGAGGCGACCAACTGCGGCGGCACTCCTCTCTGGGATTACGGCGAGCGTAGCATCAGCCAAAGCGCGCAAGATCTCGGGAAAGGTTGCTCCGGGTTGGACCTGCGGCTTGATCGGAGGCCAGTAGGTCTGCCCCAGAGCTAGGAACAGTTCATCGCGGTTTTTGAAATTTCCGTAAATGGCTCCGGTAGTCATGCCCGCCCGCTCGGCGACAGCCTCTAAGGTGGTGTGCTCGTAGCCTTTTTCGCGGATGAGCGAACGGGCAGACTCCAGCAACTTCGCGCGGGTGCGGTCGCGCTTATCGCCTTTCGGCCGGCGACGTGGAGAATGAGGCGTAGCTGACATTTTCATTGATTTTATAATATCGCTATTTTATAGTAAATCTATATTTAAGAAAAGGATTTCGAAGTCATGGATACCCTAACGGACACGCAGCCATTGCGCCGGGCTGCGCTGCAGAAAATTGTTGATGCCGGAGAGCTCGCAGGTGCGGCAACGCTTGTGTGGAAAGAAGGAACGGCAGAAACGACCTGCGTAGGTTGGCGAGATGTCGAAAACAAGTTGCCGATCGAGCGCGACACGATTTTCAGAATCGCTTCAATGACTAAGCCGATTACCTCTGTAGCGGCGCTCATGTTGGTGGATGAGGGTCGTATTGCGTTCGACGAACCGATTGCCAACCACGCGCCGGAGTTCTTGCGTATGCGCGTGCTCCGGTCGCCCGAAGGTCCTCTGGACGAAACGGATTCCGCGGAGCGGCTCATTACCTTCGAAGACCTTTTGACGCATCGGGCAGGACTGACTTACGCCGACTTCCATCAAGGGCCAATCTCGCAAGCGTACCGGGAGGCGCTCGGCGGCGATATCGACAGCGACGTCGGCGCGCCAGACGATTGGATTGCGAGGCTCGCAGATCTGCCATTGATCGGCCAACCGGGAGCCATGATGACCTATGGCCGCGCAACGGATCTGCTCGGATTGCTTCTCGCGCGAATCGAAGGGCAGCCGCTGGGAACCATCCTTAAGCGGCGGATCTTCGATCCTCTGGGCATGAAGGACAGCGGCTTTCGAGTGCCTCAAGAAAACTGGAACCGGCGGGCTGCGGCCTACGGTTTCGACGACGAAGGGCGGCTGCTCAAACAAACCACAAGGAGCGGAGTCATGGTGGCCGAGCGACCGGAGGCTATGACTTATGAATCCGGAGGCCAAGGGTTATGGTCTACCGTTGATGATTATTCACGTTTCGCCCGCGTGTTCCTGGGCGATGGTGCGGTAGATACCGTTCGTTTGTTGCGGGCAGAAACGCTCGCGAGCATGATGAAAAACCAACTCACAGAGGAGCAACGCGCCCAAACGCGATTGCTCGGGCGGAAGCCCTTCGCGGTCGGTCGAGGATTTGGTTTGGGCGTGTCGATCGTGCTCCAAACTGAGCCGAGCGATTTCATGCGACGGGGTGGAGTAGGAACAGTCAGTTGGCCGGGCGCTTTCGGCGGTTGGTGGCAAGCCGACCCTAGTAACGGATCGGTTCTCATTTTCTTGGCCCACAATATGGTCGATCTGACACAGATGGCGAAGGGTATTGGTCTCGGCGTCTGGTCTGCTATCGAATCGTTTCAATCCATGGCAGTCGCATAGTGCGCCACTTGAGCCGGGAAAAAGTTCATGCGAACAGTTTGCTTTGGATGTCGGGTCGCACCTGAACTTGGGCGCACGCGTCTTATCGCCCGCGTGTAGTCGGCAAGCATTTAGGAATCGCCAACCAGTGAACTTTCCGATACGCGTCATCCGAAAAGCGGCACGGTGAATAACGCCATCGAGTGTGCAATCCGCATCGCCGCACACCTCATCACGGCGTGCTTCTGGATGATCTTCAGCGACAGATCTGCACACGTGACCAGGTATTCCAGAAATGGCCGGAAGCAGGCCACGAGTTTCTGGCCCGACGGCAGGGTCTTGTTAACATCCCATCCACGAGCGCGGCGAATCGTTCAGGCCACGGCAGTAATGCTCCAGGTCGGCGGCCGGCGCAGGAGTGCGCGGTTTATGCTGGGAGTTCTCGCCGCCTTCTTCGCCATGTTGCAACNNTCAGTTCCGATCATAAGAGTATTGAGATTGCCGTGCGTCCGCGCAAAGGTTCGGCGGCGGTCTAGATCCTCAACAAGACACATTACAACTCGTAGTGGCCTGGCTGCAGGCGGGGAAGATACGTAAGTTAGTGAGTCAATAGTTTGCGACCGTTTCCACAGCCACAGGGCGGTCACTTACGGCATTTGCACAGCTTTGGCCAGTGCGGCCACCAGGGCACTTCTTCGTTTGGCCAAGCTGGTCAGGTAGATCTCCTCACGGTAGGGTTGGCGATCTTTCCAACAACGGTAAAGGATACGCATCCATTTGAACGCCAGGGAGCGCACTGCGGCGTGGTGTTTCTTGCCGCGGGCTTTCTGTTGCTGATAGTAGGCTTTGGCCCACTCGCATTGGGCAATCGAACAACCCGCCCATTCATGGAATGTCTGGCGCAAAAACTTCGGACAGGCCCGTCGGAAATGTACCCATTCGGTGTTGCCGCTCGCTTCTTTGACGGGCGCGATACCGCTAAAGCAGTGCAGTTCGTTGGCCGAAGCATAGCGATAGCGCTGGGTTCCCAGGGCCGCCATCAGTCGGGGTGCCAGAGCCGCACCTGCTCCGGGAAAGGATTGGAAAATGTGCCAGTCCTCCTGTTTGGCCGCGAGCTCGGCGATATGTTTTTCCAGCTGCCGGATGGAGTCCCGCAGCACTGCGATCTGCCGCACCCAGGCCGCCACCAGGAAAGGAGCCGAATCCATCAGGGCGCGGTCGAAGGTGGCTGGAATGGCCTGCCGGATCTGGTTGAGGCGCTCTGGGATCTCCAAGCAATGGTGGGTGCGCAGAAACTTCTCTAGCTTTGCCGGCTTGGCCTGTTGGAGCTCCTGCAAGCTCGGCCACTGTTCCAGCAGATCACCCACTACGGCCGAAGTCACCTCGTCAAACCACCCTAGGATCTGCGGAAAATACAACTTCAGCAGATCGGTGAGCCGGTTACTGAGTGCCGTGCGCTCGTCCACCAACTTGCGCCGATTCTCGACCAGAGTCTGCACTAATCGCATCTCGACCGTATCCGGATCCAGGCGT
The DNA here is from genome assembly GCA_003167495.1 of Bryobacterales bacterium. GTDB lineage: Bacteria > Acidobacteriota > Terriglobia > Bryobacterales > Bryobacteraceae > Bog-105. The sequence continues at coordinate 7,950 of PMSX01000040.1, forward strand.
CGTAGTCGGCTCCGATGGGCGGTCAGAATCTCCAGCAGCAGATCCGCGTCGACGGGATCGCTCTTGCTGCGCGATGGGTACCAAGCTTCGCGAAATTTGGCCAGCGTCGTGGGGTGGACCGGATACAGATGCACGTGCGCGTATTTACTCAGTATCACCGCCAAGGCCCCCCGTCGCTGTTCCAGCGCCACGGCCAACGGCCGGCCCGCGAAACGCAAATGCAACTCCATGATCCACACTTCCACCGCTTCCGGAGTGCTGTCCAGATTCCCTCGTTGGAGGGCTTGTTGCCCAGCCACTTTGAGACTCCAGTAGTGTTTTTGATCCGCCCAGTCGATCGCCACAAAAGCAGCGAACTCCGGTTCGAGATCTGCTTTCACGATTGGTTGTTCTGGTATTTGCTCCATGCCTTGCCTTTCTTAAGAGAATGTTCATCCCGGCAAGAGGGCCTTGTCTCCCCGAGAGCCTTATAGTAGTCTTCAGACATCGGGACGATACCTGAGAATTCGTCATGGAAACAAGGCTAAGCCCGCAGTTCGAGAATCTTCCCTAAAACGTCGAACGTTGGGGGCTCCTACTCGTAACCGCGGGTTTCCGCCGGTTGAAAACTACACTACCCGACATCGCGCCCGTCGGCGCAACACCGGACAGGAAGGTCACGCCTTTTGCTGAGGTAAGAGTTTTCCACAGCCCGGCGCCGCCGACTACTGTGGAAAACGCTCTCTTGATACTCGTCCCTTCGGATCAACTATAAGGGGCTCCTTCCCGCCAGAGGGTTTGAAAGGTTGCGGGCGGCAAGAGTAAGGGGAAGAAGCAGAGCAAGGATGGGAGTTTGAGTGGGAGGAGAAATCTACAAAGAGAGAAATGTATTGATCGCATGGAGACAGCGAAGGAGGAGAAAGTGGACGAGAACGTAGAAACCCAGAACAAGACAAGGAAGAGCAAAAAGCAAACGATGGGCGAGAAGAAATAAAACGAAGAGAGGGACGTAAAGCGGAAGACAGGACAGACAGGCGTGGTGATGCTGATGCTGATGGTAGTGACGGTTTAGCTCCTGCTGAGGATGAAGCTGCAGGAAAGGCACGTCGCGATTCTGATGCGAGTGGGAGATGGGAATGTCGAAGTTGGGAGACATTTGGGCTTGCTGGATCTGAACGTGTCGGTCCCCCCTTTGGGGGGCGAGGGGGGAGTCAGGACAGAGTTCCTTATTGGGAAAGGGGCAGAACGAGCGGTGGAAGCGTGAGAGGAGGATGGAACGGGCAGGGAAGTGTGGGAGAAGTGGAGACGGGGTGTGTGGAGTGGAGTTGTAGAGGCGGGAGAGGAAGGGAAAAGGGGAGTTTGGGAGCACTCCCCTTTTGTGGTTGGGTTAGAAATTGCGGGTGGAGCGGGATTCGAGGTAGTTCGCCAGTTTGGCGGTGGCTTTAAATTGAGGCACGGGGTCGAGTTCTTTGAAGGCGGAAGTAAACGCATTCGAAAGGCTCCAGAGCGTGCGCGGCTCAAACTCTGGATATTGAGGCTCGAAATAGAAATCATGCACGCGGCGGGCAAGATGTTTGGGAACTTCGAGTTCTCCTTCGACGAAGGCTTCGTAGATGAGGAGTTTAGCGGTGACGTTGGTCAGTTCGTTTTGGCGCCAGGCGGTGATTTGGCGTTGCATGGGTTCGAAGTTGCGCTGCATGCGGTCGACGCCGATGGAGATGGAATCGAGGAGGGAGAAGGATTTGGAATGTTTGGCGAGAACGGGGGTGAAGTCTCCCTGGAAGGCCATATTGGAGCAAACGAAGACGCGATAGCCGCAAGTGAGGGCCAGGCGCATCGACTTGTCGTGCGAATTACGCAAGCCGATGGAGAAGCGGCAGCCGTGGATTTCGGTTTCGAGGTCAAGGACGCCGAACATTTTCATGCCGTCGGGGGAGACGGCGTATTCGTCGTGGACGGCGCTGATGTGGCGGAAGCCGAGAGTTTCGACAAGAGCCTGTACGATCTCGTGATGCGGTACGGGATGGTGAGTGGCGGTGGAAGCGGGTGTGGGCACGAGCGCGAGTTCTTCGCGGCTGATGGTGCGTGTTTGGTAACCGATGAGTGTGCTTGTGTCTGACATTTTGAAATACTCTCTTTCTGTCCTGCTGGACGGGAGTCGAGAGAGCGAAGGGAGTCAAGGCCGGAGCGAAGCGGAGTGCAGTTCAGCCTTGACCCCGTAGCTAAAATGGGACGACCAGCAAGACAGAAGGGTGGTATTTAGGTAGGGGGGCTGCTCATATGAAAGGCTGCTGCATTAATTGCTGCTGATCCAGTCAGCAACCTCGCGAGGAGCGGGAAGCATGGAGGAAGCCTCCCAGGACCTAGCTGCGGTTTGTCGGCCCAATTTTTTGCCACAGGCCGACCACGGTCGTTTTGCAGCCGGGCTCGGAATCGTACTCTGATGCTTCCTCGAACGCCGTTACGCGCCAATGTCGCCGTAGCCGACTAAACGGCAATATGGATTCCAGCCTGAAGAGTGTTCTCGGGAGCGAACCAGGGATGCACAAAGTCCGGCTTTGGGAGGGGCCATAGATCGCATGCACATTAGTCGCGTTGTCTGCACGTTTACATAGAACAATTCTATGAGAGAATGTTGTCATTGGTATGAGCCTTCAATCCAAAATTGAGTGGACCGAGGCGACGTGGAATCCCGTCCGTGGCTGCCAGAAAATTAGCCCGGGCTGTAAGCATTGCTACGCAGAAACATTTGCCGAGCGCTTTCGGCGCGTCCCCGGTCACCCGTATGAGCATGGGTTTGACCCACGACTCGTTCCCGACAAACTCGCCGAACCCCTTCGGTGGCCGACTCCCAAAACTGTGTTCGTCAACAGCATGAGCGACCTATTCCAAGACGCTGTGCCAGACGAGTACATCACTGCGGTCGCGAACGTCATGCTGCAAGCGCCCTGGCACACGTTCCAGGTGCTCACAAAACGTGCGGAACGACTTGAACTCCTCCTCGCTACGACACTGCACAGGGCCGCACGGGCCGAACACATCTGGTGGGGGGTCAGCGTCGAGGACAAAAGGTACGGTATACCGCGCATCGAGCACCTGCAACGTACGTCCGCAACGTTACGCTTTCTCAGCATCGAGCCACTTCTCGAAGACCTTGGACCAATTGACTTGAAAGGCATACACTGGGCTATTGTCGGAGGCGAGAGCGGGCCGGGTGCACGACCTATGCAACCGTCATGGGTTAAGTCCGTTAAGCGGCAATGTGATGAACAGGGCACGCTCTTCTTCTTCAAACAGTGGGGCGGTGCGCAGAAAGCAAAGAACGGACGGCGCCTCGACGGTGAAACATATGACGCCATGCCTACCCGCTCCGCAAACCCTCCTTACCAGCGAGCAACGCGCGAGCGACTCATAGGCGACGCAATACGGTGCGCGCGTCAATGGACAAATACGCCGCTGATTCGTTTAGAGCAACAACGCACCGCATGACGGACGGATGAAGCCCCCAGCGTACTACCGAGGGAAGGAACAAACTTACCTCAAGCACTTTTTCGTCGAACGCTATCTGGAGGCCGTCGCATTCCATATTGGGTACTCGTATCTAGCATTTGTGTACGTGGATTGCTTCTCCGGTCCATGGCGTTCCGCTGACGAAGATCTCGCTGATACGTCCATCCGCATCGCCCTAGAGAAACTCAATTACGTTCGAGAAGGCCTTACCACCAAGGGGCGTACTGCTAGCATTCGTGCCGTCTTCGTTGAAAAGGACCCGACCGCGTTCCGTGCCCTCGAAGCAGCGCTGGAGCAGCACAAGCGCGCCATCGTAACTGCCGCCCTGCCAGGCGCTTTTGAGAACAACGTCCCGGCCATTCTTCAGCACGTGGGCGAGAGATTCGCGTTCTTCTTTATCGACCCCAAAGGCTGGGCCGGCTTCGCCATGGATAACATTCGACCCATCCTTCAACACCATCCGGGGGAAGTGATGGTCAACTTCATGTATGACTTCATAAATCGGTTCATCAACTATCCAGATCATGCAAACGAAGAGTCGCTCGACAAATTTTTCGGAACCGCTGACTGGCGTACCATCCGCACCGCGACGGACCGAGAGGAGGAAAGCGTAGAACTCTACAAAGAGCAACTCCGAAAAACCGGCAGGTACACTTACGTTACTTCCACACGGATACTCAAGCCACTCCAGGATCGCGCGTATTTCCATCTCATCTACGCCACCAGGAACCCCAAAGGCATCATTAAGTTTCGGGACGTCGAGAAGCAGACTATCAAAGAACAAGATGCAGTACGAACGACGGCCCAGCGAGATTACCGCGAGACGAAAACCGGCCAAGCCGAGTTCCCCTTCGGCCCGGCCCACCAACTCTCGACCACAATCGAAGAAGAGCGAGCACGCCGCCGCGTGCAAGCAAAAGAGAGACTCCTGCTCCTCATCGGGGCGCGAGCTATGCGTTACGCAGATCTCCAGCCGCTGATCCTTGAAATACCGTTGATGGCTACCAGCGACTTCAATTCCCTGCTCCTTGCAAGTCGAGACGAAGGGGTGCTGGCCATCGAGGGAATGACTGCACGAGAGCGGACGCCCAAACAAAACCACGTGATTCGAAAGAGATAGCGGAGAAAAACAACTAAGTCGGCTAGTCAACTGCGATCTGCCGGTAGCGTCTCCTAGCTGGCCACATTTCCGTAAAACGCTCAAACCGCAGGTTTGAATCCAGACGCGGGCCTGAAGTCCCCTTCGAGGAAGCTTGTAAGCGAGCTTGCGCTTCGCTCGGAACGCGCTCGACCCAACGCCGTCTCCAGCGAGTTCAATTCAAGCGCCGGACCCAGAATCCGGATTTTACTCGTCGTCTCGGAAACCTTTTTTTTGGGGTCCCAGTTACAAGGCGTAATGCTGTTCCGAGCCAATGAAAGTACTTGCTTATGCAAACAAAGGCCGAAGTCGGTGACCCATAGGTCCGACAAGCGACCGGCGGCAGTTTGAGCTACGATGTCTATTCCGGGAGGATCTGCCACTTGTCCGGCGTCTTCATCAGTTACCGTCGCGCTGACAGTACCGCCTACTCCGGCCGGCTTTACGACCGCCTCATAAGCCGCTTCGGCAAAGAAGGCGTGTTCGTCGATGCCGACAACATCAAGCCCGGAGATGACTTCATAAAAATCCTGGAGAGCACCCTCGTCGCCTGCAAAGCCCTCGTCGTAGTTATTGGTCCAACCTGGGTCTCCGCCCGAGACGATCAAAATAACCAACGGCTCTTTGCGCATAACGATTACGTGCGCCAGGAAATTGAAGTTGCTCTGCGCCGGAACATTTCCATATATCCTGTGCTAGTGAGTAACGCGCCTATGCCACAAGCAGCGGAATTACCCGACTCGATCAAGGATCTCGCTCGCCGCCAGGCTATTGTGATTTCCGATCATTATTTTGAAGATGGTGTTAGCCGCCTGATGGGCTCACTAAATCAGGTCGTCGCCGTCCCACCCAAGCCCTTATTCTTGCGCCGCGAAGTGTCCGTTCTGGCGTTGATCATTATCTTAGCAGTGGGTGCCTTCGTGGCATGGCGGCTAAGTCATTCAGCGGCCGGTCCAGTCGACCCTGCTCTGATCGGCTCATGGAAAGGCGGTGGCAGTTTTGACGGCGTCGGCAGGGGCTGTTGCCAGGAATGGCTGACTATTCAAGCTGACGGTACGGCGTCCATCCAAGGCTCCTACGAATCGAGCGGCAAATGCGTTCCCCGTTTCGAGGGCTCCCAAGACATGAGTTGCTCAGTTAACTCGAGCGGCCAGCTCGTCACCGAAGTGTTTTTTTTGGCAAACGAGCTTGGTAACTATGCTTACAACATGCTGACCGGCGAAATACCAAATTTTCGGGGTGGGACCGGCACCACCCAGGTCGTCTTTCTCTGGAGTCGTATCGGTCCGCCAGCAGATGGCCTTGCCGGCAAATGGGAAACCACGTATCACATCGCCGGGATGCCTTGGCATCTCGCTATGAAAGTTAACAGCGATTCACGGTTTACCATTTCAGGCAAGACGGTCATTCCCTGTACCATCACTGCCAAGGACAAAGTCTTTCACCTCTTGACGACCGGCAATCAAAAAGCCTACGATGGTGAATACCAAATCGAAAGCAGCCAATTGTTCCGCACCCCAACAAAAAATACCACTTGGATGCGAGTTTCCGCCCCAAGCGAGTAGTCCATCTATCTAACCTAGTCGAAAGTACCTGCCGCCTCCGCGGGCTCATTTTAAAGATCGATCGCCGATCATCAGAGTGATAGTAAGGATAATCGATCTAGTGTCCTGAGTTAGAAATACGTTTAGAAAATCTCTCAACCTTGCCGAGGACCAGGTCAGCACTGGCGGTCCAGACAAAAGGCTTGGGCTTTTTGTTGCGGGCATCCAGATAGTCGAGCATGGCCCTTTCAAGCTTTTTGACAGCCGTATGACTTCCCCTACGCACGCATCGGTCTGTGACTTCGGCAAACAATCTTTCGACGAGGTTCAGCCAGCTGGCGCCGGTGGGCGTGAAATGAACGTAATAGCGCGGGTGGCGCTTCAGCCAGGCTTGCACTTTATCCACTTTGTGGGTGCCGTAATTGTCCATGATCAAGTGCACATCGGGTCCGGCCGGAAGATTGCCTTCAATTTCGTTGAGAAATTGCAGGAACTCCTGGTGCCGGTGCCGCCTGTAGCAGTTGCTGATGGTGACACCTGAAGCCACGTCCATAGCGGCAAACAAAGAAGTGACTCCATGGCGCTCATAGTCATGTGTTTGGCGTGCCGGCACACCGGGCGCCAGCGGCAGAATGGGTTGCGTCCGGTTCAAGGCCTGCACTTGGCTCTTCTCATCCACGCAGAGCACGATGGCGCGATCCGGAGGATTCATGTACAGGCCCACGATATCCCTTACCTTCTCCACAAACTGAGGGTCTTTCGACAGCTTGAAGTTTTCCACCCGATGCGGTTGCAACCCGAAAGCTTTCCAAATCCGCACGATGGCGGTCTGCGACAATCCCACTTTCTCGGCCATCAGTCGAGTGCTCCAGTGCGTGCTGTTGGTCGGCATCGATTCCAGCGTTTTTGTGACCACCTCTTCCACTTGGCGATCTTTTATCCGGCGTGGCGCGCCGACGCGTGGTTCATCCAATAACCCATCCAGCCGAGATTCGACAAACCGTTGCCGCCACTTGCCGATCGTCGGACCGGTGATATTCAACTGCCGCGCCACTTTGGAATTACTCGATTTCTCGCAACTGAGCACAATGCGTGCCCGCATCGCCATCGCCTGAGAGGACTTCGGCCGCCGCGCCATCATGGTTAACTTCTCGCGCTCCTTTACGCTGATCTCCAGTGGGTTCTTGGGCCGCCCTGTCCGCATATCTAAAGTATGCGGCCATTTTTATACTTATTCAACGTATTTCTAACTCAGAACACTAGAGTGCAATGGAGCCGCCGACTGTTTATTCAAGTTTGGTGACTCCAATCCGTTCACATGTTAAAAACGACTGCTGGTCTATTTACGCCACCATGTGTTCAAGTGGAGCTAAAAACACATTAAGTCCGGTTGTAGGACCCGTAACCGTTCAGAGATTCTCGATTGACGGTATGACGAAATTTCTGCTTGCATCCCAGGTAACGCTCAGTGGTCTGAACCGATGCGTGACCGAGCAGAAATTGTATTTGCTCTAATTCTCCGCCGGCCAAGTGGCACAGCCGAGCGCAGGTGCGCCTCAAATCGTGAGGGGCAAGATTCTTAATGCCAGCGCGGCGTGCGCCGGCTTTCACAACATGCCAGACCGCTTTGGGCGTAAGTCCATCACCCCAAATTTTTCCAACACGGTTGATCCCGCGAAAAATGATGCCGCTATTGATTTCGGCCGCCGAAGTCCAGGCATCAAGCGTTTGTTTAACCCAACGGGGAACTGGGACAGTGCGGATATGCTTCCCCTTGCCAATCAAGTCCGCGATAACGCCTTCGGCGCGTCGCAAGCCGCAACCAACGAGAATCGCCAGCATAGCCTTGTCACGTTTGTGTCGCAGACCATCTGATGGCGAACTCCTTAGCAAAGCCTTGGCTTCGTCAACGCTTAACCAATTTCCAATCCTGACGCCCAACCTTTTGGGCACCCTTTACGCGACGGATACCAGCCGCCAGCTCTGGGCTCAGCAAGCCCGTGTCCGAAGCTTCGTAGGCAAGCCTCCGAATCGCCGCTAAGCGAACGTTGATCGTTGCAGGAGCAAGCTTCTTTTGCTCCAGAAAAAATCGGTAACGTAGGACCGCAGTCCGATTGAATACTAGGCGAGGCTCAGAGCAATACCAGCCGATGAATTCCTCGATCGCGTGACCGCAGGATTCCTGGGAGCTTGGCGATGCCAGCGAGTTCAAAACAGCGTTTTTAGATTGTTCTAAGTCCGGGATTCGAAGGATTGTCTTCGGCCGTTTCGCCGTCTTCTTTTGCTTGCGTGCCATCCAACGCGGCCTACTGCGCCGCGCGTTCAGTATGACCGCAAATCCATGGTTGAGCTACCTGTAAAGGTTCGGAAACAATGGCGTTGTAGGCATCGCCCAATGCGAAGCGACCAAATCGATACGGCCAACGATCATTGCGACGATAAACTGGTGGCGCCAGTGTGGAGGACGACAGACGTGTTGGATAAAAGCAAGATCGACAAGGAACTCGCGCGCAGGCTTTCCGCGGCTTTCATAAGCAGCCAGATGGGCGTCAGTATTGTTAGCGCTCATCTAAAAGCGTAGATTTTTGGACACCGAGCCGTGAATCCGAGGAAAGAGTCCGCACTTTGAGGCGGAGGTAGTCGAGGTAGCCTGCCGGTAGGGGCTGCTGCTGAAGCTCAGCTATGACGGGCAGGAAGTAAGCAAGCGACCGGATTTTGGGAAGAAGCGGAAGGTCAGGGGCTCTTGCAAGCCGTCGCAGCGTGGCGAGGAGGCAAGCGGACTCCACCAGCGCCAAGGGGATCGCTTCTTGGTGAAGCTTGCGTGCCAGGGATTGGTCCATCGGGCTGGGCCTGGTGGGCGTGTCCGGCAGGTCTGCATAGAGCGTCAACACAAAGGCAATGTAGACGGCTTCTTCGCCGCCGACGGCATTCACTTCTTTCTCCTGCGAGCAGCTGTTTCCTGTTCACTTTCGCGGACTCGATAGCTTTCGCCCTCAATGAGAGTAACGTCGGCGTGATGAAGCAGGCGGTCAAGCAGCGTCACAATGCAAGTGGCATTGGGAAAGACCTCGTTCCATTCTTTGAATGGACGGTTGGTCGTCAGAATCACGGGCTTGCGTTCGTAACGACGGTTGATGACTTCGTAGAGTAAGTCGGCAGCTTTGTCGTCAAAGGAAAGATAGCCAACTTCATCGATGCAGAGCAGTCCGACGTTGGCATAGGTGCGAAACTTGCGGCGGCGGCCTTCGGGAGTCTGCCGGTGCAACTCCTCCAACAATGCCGCAGCGGAACGGAACAGCACCGAGTGACCGGCTAGAACGGCCTGGTGGCAGATGTTTTGAGCGATCATCGTTTTGCCCAGGCCATTGCGTCCCACCAAAACGAGATTGCGAGACTCAGCGAGAAAGTCGAGTGTCAGAGTGCGCTCGATGACCTCTCGTTCGATCTGAGACGGCCAAGACCAATCGAAGTCGGCTATAGGCTTGAAGCTCTTGATGCCGCTATTGCGCAAACGGCGCTCCAGACTGCGGCGCGAGCGCTCGGCGGCTTCCACTTTCACGAGTTCTTCCAGCAGTTGATGCGCGGACCAGCGTGCTTTGATGGCATGGGCGATGAAGTCGTCCAGTTGGCCGGGTACAGCGATCAAGCCGACCTGCCGGAGCTGTGCGGCGAGATTATTGTTCATCGTCGTCGTTGTCTTTGGCGCGGGCGAGTTCATCGTAAGTCTCCAGGGCATGCGGACGGACATCCAGCGATTGAGCTTGCGGATGGCGGCTGAGATCGAGGACAGGCAGTGTCGAGCGAGGCTGACGGCGCAGCAGGAAAGCGACCGAAGAGGCGCGTGGCGTGCCGCGTTCGAGTGCCTCCAAGATGGCGCGGCGCAAAGCGCCAGCGCCATACTCTTCCAGCAATTTCGTCAGTTGGGCCGTCTGCGTACCAGCCGCTTCGCCTTGCGCAAAGGCCAGATCGAGAAGTGTCTTGCTCTCGGGTACGGCAGCCTCTAAACGGCCACCCGGCGTGGAGTGGAATGCTTTGCGTTTAATTTTCAACACCGCTTCCTGATGAGCGGGATCGAGAATCAGTTGGTGGCGATCATAGGTGCGCACGTGGCGGGCGATCTCGGAGGAGCCATCGAGAATGCGGACGCTGGTATCGGAAGCCACCAAGGCCAACTGCCTGCCAACTGATTGCGGCGGAATGGAGTAATCGTTGAGATCGAAACGAACGTATATGCTCTTGCGGGAACGCGCCGGTTCGATTCGATCCGTGGGGAACGGATGCAGCGCCAGGGGTAGGAGTCGAGGCTGTTCCTCGGCAAAGATATCGGCGACGGTGCGGTTGTCGCCGCCGGGCCAGGGCCGTTGATGCGCGACTTGATCGCGCCAGAGAAGAGCTTGGCGGTTGCTTTCGGCCAGCGTGACGAAGGAGCGACCTGCCCAGAACGAATCGCGCACATAGCGGATGGCGCGTTCCACGCGCCCTTTTTGATTCCCCGCACGCACTTGACAAGGGCGCGGCGCGAAGTGATAGTGGGCGCTCAACTCAATCAGGCGCGGATGAAACTGGACTTGATTCCCGCGCCGCTCCAGGACGGCGCTTTTGAGGTTGTCATAGAGAATAACGCGCGGCTGACCCGCCCAGGATTGGAAGGCATTCACGTGGCCGCGCAGGAAGTTTTCCATCGTTTGATCGAAGAAAAACTCCAGATACAAGGCGCGTGAATACGACAACGTCATCACGAAGCAGGACAGCGCCCGCTTGGCCCGGCCTATCATTACGTGACCGAAGTGCGCCCAATCGACCTGCCCCTGTTCGCCGGCGAATGTATTGAGCTTCAGGAACGGCTCATGGTTCGTAGGCCGCAAAACAGAAACGGCCCGGCGCAACTGCGTGATGCTGCCGTTATAGCCACGGTCGCGAATCATCTGATAGATGCGTGTGGCTCGCAGGCGCGGATGTTGATCCAGAGTTTGACGAATGAACCCAACGTAAGGATCGGTCAGGGACGTACGCAGCGGACGCATACTTTTGAAGCGTTCCGCCTCGATGGCGTTGCGCACCGCATCGGGGTGAACGCTTAGTTCAGCCGCAATCGTGCCGACCTTCCAATGTTCGGCATAGAAGTAGCGCCGGATCTGAGCGCGGGTTTCAGGACTGATCATCAACAGGTCTCACCTTCGGTGGGGAATGCGTGGAAACGGATCGATGAAGCGTCCAATGCGACCGCAGATTTGGCAACTGAGCCACAGACCAAGCGCTGTGCGTGGCTCGATCCGATGCGGCGAAGCGTTTTCGACAAACTTTTCGGGTCCACATTCGGATGATGCCGGGTAAGTGATCGAATGGGAAGCTTGATCCGTCACGCGCGTTGCCGATTGCCAGCAGCGCCGCCGCCGATATTCCCGCTGGCGGTCGCGATGATCGAGCCGTCCTTCGGGACTCTGCTGGTGCCGTTCGTTGGCGCGGCGGCGCTGTTGGCGGCGTGCGAGTTCGCGGCAATCCAGGCTGCAATAGCGGTGCCCGCGATCACATGATGCGCACATGAAAAACACCGTCTGGCATTGTTGACCAAGGCATACTCGTTGCCTGAGAACTGCTGTGTCCTGAGCCACCGCCATGCTTTGTCGCAGGCGCGACTAGACAACGGCACCTGTTTCGTGGCAGGTTAGAACCAGCTCTGTTTGGTTTACCTGACGAAGGTTGCCGAACCCGGGAACCCTGCCGCTTGAACGGTAGGGTTCCATTCCCGCCTTGCTGACAAGATATCCAAACTAACTGATGATCGGACGGAGGATTGCGCCTGCGGCGCTGATGATGTTGCCGTGCCCGGCCACGTGTTCAAAAAACTACGTTCTTAGATGATTGCTGACATCAGTATTACCACCCAGTACAAGAAGACGCCGAAAGACGTGGGGGATTCGTGGTATTTTTTAGCCGCTTTGTCAGACAAGTTGGCAAGGGAGAGCCAAGAGGGCGATTACCGAGATTGGGGACGCCTAGCTACGGAGATCATTCAATAGGGATTCATCCACTACGGCATTCGGTGCACGATGGGTATGGCTTTCGCCGGGCTTCGTGAAAGTCTTGCTGTACCACCGTGCCAGTCCTGCTCATTCATTAACGCCATCCAACGCCGTTTCAGGCAAATCTCACCATAGCCGACTTCTCGTCAACTTGGATTACAAAGAGCCGTCGCGGTTGCTCGCGGCTAGCGTCCCGACGCTGAGCGCAAAGCCATGACTATCCGGGCTTCGTGGCGGAGCGTTTAGTCCTTTCTTAATCGCGAATATTGTGAGCGAGGCCACTTGTGACCATTACGCGTTACCATCGCGGCTGCTGCGGCAGGCATGCTCCGCTATTTGCGTTACCTAGTTTTCGTCCAACTGAACAGATCCTGGCCGCCGACGATTGTGACAAGGACATAACACTCGACATAATCCCCACTAAGCGCGGTCGTTGCAAAGGCAACGTGGCGAGCCGTAAATACCAACTAGATGCGCTGCCTTCTTGGATAGAGTTCTAGGGTAGAGACGTGAACGTAGTGCACGTCTGCAAGTGCGCGTTAGCCACACACGACCGCAAGAATCTTCTGCACGAGAGCGGGTATCCCTTCAGAGGACCTTCCGGCAACGCGATCGGCAAGGATCGGCGACCTTTGCAGTAACGTGTCCTTTTCGATGTCATGCCAGATGGGTAGAATTTTCGTCTTGCCGCTTTGAACTTCAAGCGCCACCAGACCATCGAGTTCCTTCTGCGGCCACTCTTTGCTGAGAAAACTCGGACTGATAATAATTACCCCGTAGCTGCACCGCGAAAGGCCATCATCGATCTTTCTACGGAGACTGTCACCTAACACTAGCACCGCCTCGTCGAACCAGACCGAAATACCAGCAGCGACCATCGCTTCATACAGCGGCCGCGCAATTGCCAACTTGTCCTCCGAGGCATGCGACAGAAAAACGTCGTATTTTTTAGTCTCAGGGCACGACGTTACTGTGGGGTCTGTCGGCGATATGGCGGCGCCCTTCGCGTGGCCAAGATCAACGGGATTCTGATTGGCTAGGGCTTCGAGCGCCCCGATTGTCACCGACTCCAGCCTAACGCCAAGCTTCTGAAATTGTGGGGCCATGGCAGCGACTATGACGCTTGAGGCCTCGCGTCGCTTCTCTCTCAGCTCTGAAAAGGAATAGCGTTCGAGGGTGTCTCGTGCGTGAACAAGGAACTGCGGCGGCAGAACATTCAAAGCGTAATCATTCGCTGCGAACAGAGCCTTGTAAACGTTATCGATACGGCACGTAAACCCGAGCTCTGCGCGAACCATCACATTCTTTAACATCAAAGGGTGGGCGTGACCATCGGGAGCATATTCAAAGGAGAACGACTGCAACCCTAAAGGAATATCGGACCGTGGTTCCGAGTTGAAGACATACTTGCTTCGGGCCGGCATGATCGTTTGCCATTCGCTGGGTATCGCATCTTGAGTTCCATCTTCCTTCTTCGCGCGGATCGTATGACGGCCTTCAGGCTGGCGACGTTTTCTGCCCGGCGGAACCCTAAGATGCTCGTCCTGAATAGGACCAGGGCGCTGAGAGAGCGCCCGTCGAAGAAGCGCGAGCAGTGCCGCCACAACTGATACGCCAGCGCCTGAGAACAGCCACTCCTTGTTTTTAGAGATGTACTCTACGAGAGGCTTGAGTTGGTCTATTATGTTCACGCAGCCAAATTATACGCCGTTTCCGATCCCTGAAGTCCGAGTTTAAAATCATGGCTGAAAAGCGACGGGGTTCTCCAACAGGCACATCAGGGGAAATTGCGTAGCGTCGTTACAGAATTACAAAGCACGCCGCACCCTTGCGAGTGTTAGCCATCGAATTGACAAATAACGGCTACCGTTCATTCTGACGTCCGGCAGGCGCCGCAGATCGGGTTCAATCGGTGGTTTGCCGACAAACCAGGCAAGTGGATTACTTCGTTTTTCTCGGTCGGGCTTCCGATGAATTGGGCGCAGCTAAACTTCATACTCGATCTGGACAGGAATGACGTGGTAGAGCGCAAGTTCCGAAAAGCGCTTCTAAATTCTTTGTAGAGCGATTGTCCGACAGTGAGCAGTTCGGTGCGACGTCCTCAAGCGTGAATGATCTTGCTTAGATCCGTTAGCATTTTTGAGAGTTGCTGGTAAACGGCCTTGGCGGTTTCATAAAGGTCAAGATATTCGTATTCGGCCTTGGTGCGCATCACACCCATCGGCATAATAGTCGCGCCGTCGACTTTCACCGCAGTCGACAGAAAAGCACCCAGTTCTGGGTAATCTACCGACGGCGTAACGCGGTGTGTGCGTTGGTCTCTGAAATCAGTCAGGGTAAGCACCTTTGCCGACCTGTAACCACGGATAAGCTCCATCAGGTGACCATAGGCATCAACACTCATGGCCTCAAGGAGGGGATGCGGCTTCTTCTCCGGGTTGCCGCGTGCATTTAAGGCATCTTTCATAGCGTCCCACGTTAACGCCTTCTCCCAATTCTTTTTGGTCCTATCCACCACGATAAAATCATCGCCAAAATACTCGAAGAGCAATCGAACCGTGAGATCTTCGATTCTCGCAAGCTCAAAAATTGCAAGGTAGAATCGCTCCATTTTGTCGAAATGGAGATCGTATCTTGTATTCTTCTCCTCAGGTGTGTCCCAGCTACACTCCAACTCTACCTGCTTCATTACTCTCGACATTGAGAAGTTCAACCTGGCCCCGCGCATGAGGTTTTCAATTTCTAGCCACAACGCGTTTACGTTCTCGCCTCGCATGTCCTTCGTGGGATCGTCGAAATCGAGGCCAAAGGGAACAGACGGGTGATAAAGCGTAGCCGGCTCCGCAAAATCTGCATAATATTCGTGGACCTCGGCAGCGATGCGGATTTGATTTAGTAGATAGCCGGTGAGCCGATATTCCTTGGCATCGGTTGGGGAGTCGAATCCAGCAGTCTTGTACTGGCCAAGTGATTTACCAGCCACGTTTGTGACAGTGATCGTTAAGTTTGACATTGTGCGTTCTACAGGTTGCGCTCAGCTCGACGTAACGAGGTCCCGTCTTCGTAAAACAGTAGCATCTGCCCCTTGGACGTTTAACGCGCTCGTCGTGGATTAGCTTTGTTAGCACCTCGCTGAACCCTCAATCAGCGGCTTGCCGACTGTACGCTCATGTGGTTCCGGAATTTACCAAGAATGACTGCGGGGCGGGCCCTTAACAATCTGAAACGGGACGTATGGCCGAACCGGACCGCATCAGAAGAGCGAGTCCCATTCACCCCAGAACAGATCGGACCAAAAATCCCCGCTGTATTGCCCTTTTCTCCAGTTTTGGGAAGCAATTTGCGGAAGCCTGCTTCGAACTTCTTCGCTGTAGAGATCAGCGGGCCATGCGCGACAATGAGTCTCGGTCGATCCTCCAATTCCGACCACATAAAAGTATTCGACAAATGGGCGGATTTCTGGGCGTTCGCGACCAAGCCTCATCAAAAGGTGCAAGACCATCGAGCCCACGTGCGTGTGGGCACGTTCTTTACGAGCAAGAAGACTACTTTGATGGGACGCGTATCCCGTCAAAATCGTCTTGCCACCTAGATGAGTTTTCGATGCTGTCCAGGTGCCAAGGTCCGAAACACAAAGCAAGTCGAGCATTTCTCTAGGATGCTTGATCTCGCATTCATTAATGGTGTCTAGATGTTTTTGAACGTTCTCTGCCGGCTTCGACCCTCTAGCCTTCCACTCGTGAGAATGAGCAAGCAGCCCGTACACCATGGGTCGGTTCATTTCGCGATATGGTGATCCTGTCCGGCTCGGTAAATGTTTGGTCAGCCCCTCAGCCGTTTTGGAAGCTTCATTGATATGGCCGCTCCTCAATGTTATCTTGCATTCAAAAGCTGCGATTACGCCAGCAGAGAGGTATAGCTTCTTATGCAACAGCCCCGGAGGATATGCTGGGTTCAAAATGAGTAGATCGATCTGGGGGCTGACATGGCCGTCCACGAAAATTAGGCGGCCCCGAGTCACGAGCGGAAACTGAGGTGGCAACCAATTTTTAAGCAGCGCTTTCCAGTTTTCCTCACCCTCTTCACCTGTAGTCCCAGGGTCTTCGTGCGAACGCTTAACTATTCGTGCGTATTCAGCCTGAATGGTGTCAGAGGTCTGCTGCATGAAATCGAGCAAGTCGTGCTGCGGACGAGACATAGATCGCCTTATTGTAAACCCACACTTTAGAGATGGGATCGAACGTAAGCGAAGGTGGTTCGAGACGTCTCGGCTTCAAGTTGGAGTTGCCCCCAAAAATGA
>PMSX01000129.1 GCA_003167495.1 Bryobacterales bacterium
TAATTCGTGGACACTACACTAGTCTGTTCTGCCACGGTACAGAGTTCGGGCGATCAAAAGAATTCTATATTCTCTTCCAACGCCTCTGAGCGTTTGGCAGTCAACGGCACGAGCCTGTCGACGCCGACCAAGATATCGCGCTCCTCTTGCATTGTGTAATGGGCTGCGAGCTGAGCCAAACCTAGAGCGTCCGCCTTATTGTTGTTACCGTCGCCTGCGAAGCGAGCGCGAACTTCGTCCGCGATTACCCCCAGCCTCCCACGCGTCCGGTCGACTGCGTCCGTAAAGCGAACGCCAATGGAAAAGCTGTTACGAGTGCCAGCCAGGTCTTCGCAAATCCCGTCGCCCCTCGAAGTGATTTGGGTAATCTGGATGGCGCTGGTCTCCTGGGAAGCGCGCAGATCGTCTACGGCAGACCGCATCCCTTCGAAGCAAAGGTCCCTGGTCTCGCTCTCAGCGCCCTCCGGGTGAGCGTGAGCAGAGAGCTGGGTCACCAACTCACTCATCAGTTGGAGAGTCTCCATCAGTGAATCGGAACCTTGGCGCGACTCGAAAGCCCGCTGCTTGATGGAGTCAGCAAGAGCGCTGAGGGCTTTTCCGGACGGCCCGAGATGCTCGGCGCTGATCCTCGCATTCATGGCAATACGCCGCATTTGGGTTTCAATCGTGCGGATTTCCTCGACCGATGCACGCATGAGGCCGATTTTTTCAGCCAAGCCGTCGCTCGTGGCCCCGGTAGCCTCGTCGGCTCCGGCGCACTGGGTAAGAGCGGACAGGATGGCGGCACAGCCCCTCTCCATTTGTCGAAAGAAGGAGTTCTTGCCGGAAAGACCCGACAAAACGCTGCTTTCTCCAACCATTTTGACGGAATTCGCAGCTATTTGATCCAAGTTCTTAGCAACCGATGCAACGGAGGCGCTGAATTTGTTGGCAGCGTTGGCGAGTTGCGCCGATTGCAGTTCGAGCACGCTGGCCGCGCCGTGGCGCTGAATCAAAAGCGCACCGTCTTCGGCAGCGGTCTCGGAATTGAGACGCCGCAGAACCTCAATGACATGCTCAACTTGCTGTCTGGTGATGTCGTTGAACTGCAGAGATACGATGAGCCGCTTGAAGGCTTCCGCAATTTCCCCATATTGGGTGCCCAGCCGGACCGAAGCTTCGCGTGCCTCACGCTGCATTTCGCGGAAGGAAGAGAGGTTCTCCGAAACCTGAGAAATGAGCAAAGGGAGATTCTTCGCTTGCCCTTCCTGCAGTACCGCTGCTTCTTGGAGTGCGCATTCAATTCGCGGAATCAGTTCGCCCGCCGTGTCCAGGACACTCTCCACTCTCGATTGCACATTGCGCGCCAGCAGCCTGACTTCTTCAGCCAAATTGCCGAAATCAGCGCCTGCGTTTCCCAGGCGGGCGGTCTCAATGCGCGTCAGTAGCCCAAGGGAATGAAACGTTGCTACGGTACCGCTGAACTGGGACAAAGTCTGCTTCAGACGGGTCGCTTGCCGGCTCATTGTGCCAAGCAACCGGCTGCCTTCTTGCCCGCGCCCCTGCATTCCGGTTGAGACATCGAGCACGCCGTTCAGCGCGTCCGACGCCCGCTGCCCCTGCTCTCCGGAAGCCAACTCCGCCAACAACGAAAGGTCGGACGACATCAGGTTCACGGTATCTATGAATTCGGCCACTTTTGAGCCGATTTTCAGAAACTCCTGTTCCGTGTCGCGATTCAAGGATTCTAGCTCAGTGGTTATCCCGCCGAGGGTCTCGACCCCGGCCGCTGTGGGGTAATCAACTAGCGTCACTCCTGGGGTGGTCCTCACTATTTGGCAAGAGCAAACTCACTTTTGTCTCCTCCGCGCGGCGCGCATTCGCCCACATGCCCGGCCCGATACGCCAACGCAACGGGCATCAGGTAATCACTTTCTTCACAACCGCCAGGAGTTGGTCCGGTTGGAACGGTTTTACGATCCAGGCGGTAGCGCCGGCCGCCTTACCTTGCTGCTTTTTCTCAGGTTGTGTTTCGGTTGTCAAAAGAACCACGGGGACAAACTTGTAGTTCGGCAGCATCCGAACGCGGCGGGTGAGTTCAATGCCGTCCATGTTGGGCATGTTGAGGTCGGTCAGAATCAAATTTAGCTCCTGTCCGGTCAACTTCGACAACGCGTCCACGCCGTCCACGGCTTCAATGACTTGGTAGCCCGCTCCCCGTAGTACCAAGCCTGCCATTTGGCGGACGGTCGAGGAATCATCCACCGTCATGATCGTCTTCACAAAGCCTCCCTTGTAGCCCGGCGTCGCAAAGCAGCTATCTGTCTAAGATTTCGCTCAATCTGCGCCTCATGACTTTTTCGAACCCACTGGAGTAGTGTGTCTTTCTGGGAAATGTCTCACTTGCAGGACTTGCTACGGCAGGAAACGGCGTTGGTTGCTGCCGCATAGGTTCAAAGGGCAGATCATCCCAAGCGGGTAACTTGGCACTAGCATCGGCGTTAAAACAGCGCTCGTGGCCAGAATGACCCGGCTGCGCGATCAAGTAACGCGGCCCGTTTGGCTGCAACTCCCTCAACACCTTTTGTAAGAACCGCCCGGTCCGAAATCCCCAGCGACTGTGGCCCGGAGAATCAGTACTTCTCCAGTTCGACCACGGCAGGTGGCTTCAGTCGTCTTAAACAGGTTAGCTTCGATGTGCTAGCTTGGGAAACTGTTAGCGGTTGCCTGTTTTTACTCGATGAGAGATTCTTAAGGAGTTTGCCCATGCGCATTTTTCTTGCTCTGGCGGCGTTCATGCCAGCCCTGTTCGCGATTCCAGCCTCTGCGCAAAGCTTTTGTGACCTTGTGCCTGCGCCTGCCGTCAGCACTGCGCTTGGCGTGCCAAACCTGACGGCCAAGCCCAACATGACGGGCGGCAACGGCTGCGACTACAGAACGAAACCTGGCGCTCCGCTTGCCGTCAGGGCCGACTCCAGCGACTACGCGGATATCTATAAAACCATCTTCGATCAACGTCTGACCCAGCTGAGTAACGGCGATGTTCGGGTACAGGGTGTGGGCGACGCAGGCTACTATTCCTTCCAGGACCTGCAAAACGTCCCATCCGACCTCACTCAGTCTTACACCAAACAGAGTATTGTTTTTCGCGCCAAAGGCAAGATCGTTTCTTTCATTATTTTTCTCCCGGGAAAAGGTGTGCCCAAGACTGCCGTTGTGGCACTCGGCCAAATGACTGCAGCCAAACCGATCAACACCCTCAAGTCCCCGAATTAGCCAACGCCCAACAAGCCACTCCGTTTCAAGGCACAGAGCGAGCGATCACACTCATCTCGACGCTCCGGCATTCGTCGCCAGACGTTTTGAAATGGTGTGCGTCCACCTGACGCATGACGCGCTACTCGCGCCGCCGCGCGGCTAAAATAGGGGTCGAATGAAAACGAATCCGCAAGATGATCCTCCAATCAGGCTCTTTACGTCCAAGCATGATTGGGCTGCCTGGCTTAAGAAGGAACATCGCAAGAGCACAGGCCTCTGGCTTCGGCTTGCCAAGAAGAACTCAAAGTTGACGTCGGTGACATACAAAGAAGCCCTCGAAGTTGCGTTGTGTTACGGCTGGATTGACGGACAAAAGCGGCCCGAGAGCGAGCAGGCTTGGCTTCAAAGATTTCTTCCGCGTTCGAGCAGAAGTATTTGGTCGAAGATCAACCGAACCAAGGCGCTGGAATTGATCGCGAGCGGGGAGATGCAGTCTGCTGGAATGGAGGCGATAGAAAATGCCAAGAAAAACGGCGGATGGGATGCCGCTTATGACTCACCCAGCAACGCAACGGTGCCGAATGATTTGCAAGCTGCATTGGATGCCAGCCCGCGAGCCATGGCGTTTTTCAAGACTCTTGATGGAGCGAACCGCTATGCAATCCTTTGGCGGATTCAAACAGTGAAAAAGCCGGAGACACGCGCTCGCAAGATTGAACACTTCATTGGAATGCTAGAACGGCAAGAGAAGATTCATTCGTGATTTCTGTCGATTTCCGGTGCAAAACCTCTGCAAAATCTGTTCATTTCTCTAACAGCTTTTGGATTTCTTCCAGCTCTTTCCCTGCGTCGGCCCATTTCCCCTGCGAACTCAACTCGCGATAGCGCTGCAAATGCCCACGCACCCGTTTGAGAGTTTCCGCCGCTTGATTCGACGAACTTACCGCCGGCGCCACTCCAACCACCTGCTCACCACTTGTCACCGACACGCTAGGCGGCGGTGCCTGTGATCCGCCCCTGCCACCCACCTCTTCAATCAACTGCGCCAGCGCCTGGTCGTAGGTATCGGCGTATGCCAACTTGTCGCCCATCGCCAGGGCAACTTTCTTCAACTGCGGCATGCTTGTCTGCGAGGTGATATAGATGGGCTCCACATACAGAAAGCTGTTGTCTATCGGCAGCACCAGCGTTTGCCCGCGCAAAACGGAAGATCCATGCTGATCCCATAAAGACAGATCTTTTGAAATAGTCTGGTCCTGATTGACGCGCGCCGCAATCTGCATCGGCCCATAGATAATGTTTTGTTTCGCCAGTTGCCCAAACACTAATTCACCTAGATGTTCGCCATCACAGCGCGCGTACATCACACCAATCAAATTATCTTTATTGGCTGGCGTAAAAGTCGTGAGCAACATAAACTCGGCCGTGGAACTGCCTGGCAGCGCCGCCACCACATAGGTCGGCGATACCGCCGTCGTACCATCCGCTTGGCTTGCTGTCTTGGCGAAATCCCAAGCGTCGGCCCGATTATAGAACGCCTCGGGTTCGAGCATATGAAACGTACGATAAATCTCCGCCTGTACCCGGAATAGCGTTTCTGGATAGCGAGCGTGAGCTCTTAAATCGGCTGGCATTGCTGAACTTGGCTTGAACAAACCCGGAAACAGCCGCGCGTACGCCTGGATCAAAACGTCGTTCTCATCGAAAATATAGAGATTGGTTTCACCGTCGTACGCATCTAATGTCGCCTTCACGGAATTGCGCATATAGTTGAGGTTGCGTTCATTGAGCGAAACGTCCCGCGAGTACGGATGAGATTCCGAAGACATATAACCGTCCACCATCCACACCAACCGGCCTTCGCTCGTGACAACCAGGTACGGATCGGAGTCCCAAGTCAAGAAACCGGCAATCGTTTCGAGCCGATCCATGATCGAGCGGTGAATCATCATCCGGCTCTTGTCATTCAGATACTCCGTCAATAAAATGTTGCCGTCGGCGTAGTGCATCGCCGCGGCCAAACGCATCAGTGGTGATGAAACCAGAAATCCCCCGTCGCCGTGATACGTGGTCTGCACATTCTGTGAGCCGGAGGGATAGTCGAACTCCGGTTGTCCAGTCTTCACAAATACCGGCTGATCCGAATCCGCCGCTTCGCCGTAATAAAGTTCGGGCTCGGTCAGTTTCAAGCTCTTAGTGGTCACCACGGGAGGAGCATCCTTGATGAACAACACCGGCAGTCCGTCGGCGGTAATGCGGTTCGCCTCGGCCATTACTACACCGTAACCATGCGTGTAAATAAGATGGGGATTAATCCAACGCCCACCGGCTTCACCAATCTGGCTGAGCTGCAATTCGCGCGGCGCTATCAAAACCTGACGCAACTGGCCGTCGATCATGTAGCGGTCGACGTCAGTGTTCTCGTAAACGTAAGGCCGCAGCGGCTGAATTTGCGCAATGGTTTCATGAAATGCTCGCCAATCCCAAAGACGCACGTTATCCAGCACTGCCTTGTGTTTGGAATAATCAATCTGCACTTCGGACGCGGTATTCAGAACCGTCTCTTTCACCCGCGTCTTCAAGCCATAACCTGAGCGGGTTGCATCAATGTGGTGCTGGATGTACGGTTTCTCGAGCGCCAACTCATTTGGACGAACATAGAGGCTCGCCACCAAAGAAGGCAAAAACCAGCGGACCGGCAACAGCAACAGAACGACGAGCGCCCAGCGCGGTCTCTTGGCCGCTACGAGTGCCGCGCCCACCACACATCCCGCTATCAACGACCATTGCAGCGGCAGAACCACGTGATCGGCTACCCAGTCCACGCCAACCAAATACTGGCCGTGATCTTCCATCAACAATCCGTACCGCGCGAAGAAGAGCTTGGCCGCCACGCAAGCTAAAAGTAACGCGGCAGCCAACCTTACAAAACCCGATTCGAAGAAGTCGCGAAACGCGGCTGGCCCCAGTTGGAAAGCCAAATCCGTGGGGAACCGCGAAGGCATTTGATTGCCAATCCGTTCGACGTGCGCCGCGATCCAATAGATAATCAAAGAAATCACGCACGCAGCCAGCAGCATCGAGACCAACATGTTCAGAAAGGGCAAATTGAAGAAATAGAAGTGAAGACCCTTACCAAAAATCGGATCGACGTATTCGCCCGGAGCTGACACTAACTGCCGTCCGCCAAAGAAGCGAACAACGGTCCAGCTATCCACCGTCGCGCTCGCGACAATGAAACTAAGCAGCACCAGTACAATCGCGCCCAGCTTCATCAACATCGACCGGCTCAATATACCGAACGAGTGTATGTCTTTAGAACGCCGCATCCCGAAGACAAAAGCGCCCCAGAAGACGGCGAAAAAAAGAACGATCGCTAGAACAACGGGAACCGTGCCGTAAAGCAGCAGATTCCACCAGGTAGCGATTTGGTGAATCTCTCCCCACCAACTGTAGTCGATGAACGTGCTCGCGATGTAACGCGAACCGGCGAGCAGAATGACAATCAGAATCACTACAAACAGCAATCCTGGACGTCGGCGCCGCCTTGAACCTATGAATCTTTCTGGCAAACTGCGAGTATATCCCGCTTTCGTTACGAAATCCTAAACGGACCAAACTTGAGTCGCACCCGCTGGCGTAAACTTGGTCGGTGAGGTTCAGCAACTTGCCCGGGGCTTTTCAGTTGCGAAATGAAATGGTGGGCTCTAGTAGACTCGAACTACCGACCTCTTCCGTGTCAAGGAAGCGCTCTAACCAACTGAGCTAAGAGCCCGTTCGCGCGGGCAGCACAATTAACAAAGTAACATGACGCGGATGGTTGCGCTAGAACAGACACGCTAGACATGTTGCGTTCGGCCCTGCAGGAGATCGATGACATGGGGAATCAGATGCTCAATCGCTTCCAGCGAAAAAAGCGCGCCGCGGGGCGATCCCGGCAGATTTACGATAAGCGAACCCTTGCGCTGACCCGCCACTGCGCGCGATAAAATCGCCAACTTGGTTTGTTCCATCCCGCGCGAGCGCATCCATTCGGCGATACCTGGAATTTCACGGTCCAATACACTGCGCGTTGCCTCGGGCGTTACGTCGCGTGCGGCAACGCCGGTACCGCCCGTGGTGAGAATGAGTCCATAGCCGGCGTCCGACCATCCGCAAAGTTTTGCGGCGACGGCGGCCGGATCGTCCGCTACGACGGCGGTATCGGCGACGGCCCAGCCTAATTCGGTGATGCGCGATGCCAGCGCGGGTCCGGAAGTGTCGGTGCGCGTGCCGGCCGCGGCGGAATCGCTCACTGTGAGAATGGCCGCCTGTATCATTTCGGGCGTCCGCGGCGGAATGTGCCAGATTTGCCGCCGGTCTTTTCCAGCAGATGGATCTCGCGAATCTCAATCGCTTTATTGAGCGCCTTGGTCATGTCGTAGATGGTTAAAGCCGCTACGGCCGCCGCAGTCATGGCTTCCATCTCGACGCCGGTTTGCGCAACGGTTCGGGCGCTGGCCGTGATCTCAATGCCGCCGTTGTCCTGGCGAAACTCGATGGCTATGTGGCTGAGAGGCAGTAGGTGGCAGAGCGGGATGAGCTCCGAGGTTTTCTTAGCTGCCGCGATGCCGGCGATACGCGCGACCTCTAGCGGATCGCCTTTCTTGTTATTCGGTAAGGCGGCGATAGCTTCCGGCGGCATGGCGACATAAGCACGCGCGATGGCGCTCCGGCTGGTGAGCGGTTTGGCGGAAACATCCACCATAGATACGGCGCCCGCGGCGTTGTAGTGCGACAGTTTCTGCTTTTTCATGCCTTCAGCATTACCCGAATGCTATCGCCCACGGCCCAGCTTTCGCGATCATGATCGGCGACCAGAAAACAATTCGCTTTGGCGAGGGCTGGGATGTCGCTCGATCCCTGCCAGGAGATATGGCGGAGATGCTGACCGTCATCGCTCAGGCGCGCGGGGAGAAAACGGGTTAGGCCTCCTTTGTGGCGAAATGGAGCTTCGAAACGGGCGCTCAACAGGGCCAATATGACGTCGCGGGCGCCTGCCAGCAGCTCCAATGCCGGGCGGGCGAACAGATGATAAGTGACGAGAGACGATCCTGGATTTCCGGGCAGACCGAACACAGGTTTGCCGTTCGCCATGCCGAAGGCGGTGGGCTGTCCGGGCTGAATGCGCACTTTTTCAAACAGGAAGGCGACTCCTAGTTCTCGCAAAGCGGGTTTGACCAGATCATACTTTCCGGCGGAAACGCCACCCGTCACGATGAGGAGATTATGAGACAGCCCTTCTTTGAGGAGCGGGAGCAAGTCGTCTCTGGTATCGCGCGCGACGGGCAGGATTGTGGCTTCGGCGCCCCCGGCTCGAACCAGGGCGGCGAGCATATACGAATTGGAGTTGCGAATCTGGTATGGGGCAGGTTGTTGGTTCAGCGCGACGATTTCATCGCCTGTGGCCAGAATCGCCACGCGCGGCCTCACAAATACCGGCACAGATATCTGACCTATCGCGGCAAGCGTTGCGATGTGACTCGCATCGAGCCTTGTTCTGGCGGGCACAAGCTCAGTACCCGAAACCGCTTCGGCGCCGCGCTGGTTGATAAAGTGTCCTGCTTCGGTGGTCTGGTCAATTTTGACGCGACCGTCGACCCGAGTGACGTGTTCCACCATTACGACGGCATCGGCACCGGCAGGAACAGGCGCGCCCGTCATAATTTCGAGGGCTTCGCCTGCAGCGATAGGTGGTTGTTCTTCATCGCCTGCGCGCACTTCGCCGCGAACCGCCAATGTACCCGGAACATCTGCCGCTCTCACGGCGTAGCCGTCGCGCAAGGAACGAGCCAGCGCCGGGTAGTCGCGTTCCGCGCGAATACTCTCAGCCAGGATACGGCCATATGCCTCTTCCAAAGCAACGAGTTCCGTTTTCAGTTGCCGGACGAGGGGCCGAATTGTCTCAATGACAACTCGCCGGCCTTCCTCAAACTCGAGCGCTGGCGGGCGCGGATTAGTGGACGTGTCGCTCACGCCTCGGATTGTACACTTTGTTTCGAGGAACCTTGCGGCACGCTTTCGCGTAACAATGGGGTGGGAGGTTCTTGATCTGCATGAAATGGCTTGTATTGTTAGCGTTTGTTTTCAGCTTGAACGTGTTTGGCGGGGACATCAGCGGGACCTGGAAGGGGACCGCGGACACGCCGAATGGACCAGCCGAAAGAACTTTTGTGTTCAAAGCCGACGGCGAAAAACTCACCGGCGAAAGCACCAGCAATATGTTCGGAAAGTCCACCATTGAAGACGGCAAGATCGAGGGTGACAACATTTCGTTCACGCTTACGATCAACTTTCAAGGAACAGAAGGAAAGGTTCTCTACAAGGGGAAGGTGGAAGGCGACCAGATCAAGTTTACGGTCGAGATACCGGCGCTTCAACAGACGTTAGAGTATACCGCCAAGCGCGTGTCCGGCTGAGCCGCTCCTGGAGTTTCTACATTTTCTGACCCACGACGCTGACACGTCTCAGCCATCTGTTTCACCGCCCAACTTCTAGCCGAGCCGCGACTGAAAGGAGTCGGCAACGCCGCCCTCGCTTTGAGGTACTTCATCACGCTCATAGCATGTGCGACACAGAAGTAGTAGATTCAGTGGACTAAATTCCCAAGTGCGCCTTAAGAAATCGTCCCGTGTGCGAAGACTTGCATGCAGCAATATCTTCCGGCGTGCCCGCCACCACTACCTCGCCACCCGCGTGCCCGCCTTCGGGCCCAAGATCAATCACGTGATCCGCGGTCTTGATCACATCTAGATGGTGCTCTATCATGATCACCGTGTGACCCGCATCCACCAACTGGTTCAGCGAACCAAGTAGACGCTCGATGTCCGCCAGATGCAATCCGGTCGTCGGCTCATCCAACAGGTAGACGGTATGCTTCGAACGCTGTAGTTTGCTTAGCTCCGTGGCAATCTTGATCCGTTGCGCCTCGCCTCCGGACAATGTTGTCGCCGATTGTCCCAGCGTCAAGTACGCCAGCCCGAGATCGTTCAGCACCGCAATCTTTTTGCCGATAACCGGTTCGTCCGCGAAAAACTCCACGCCTTCTTCCACCGCCATATTGAGAACATCGTCAATCGTCTTTCCACGCACCGTCACATCAAGCGTCTCTGCGTTGAAACGAGCTCCCTTACAAGCGACGCACGTCACCTCCACGTCCGGCATAAAGTAAAGCTGCGTCGCAATCACGCCCTCTCCTTGACACTCTTCGCAGCGGCCGCCCTTAACGTTGAAACTGAACCTTCCAGCTTTGTACCCACGTTCAACAGAAACAGGAGCCTGCGTAAACAGATCTCGTATGGCATCGTAAAACCCAATGTAGGTAGCTGGGTTCGACCGGCTATTACGCCCAATAGGAGATTGGTCGATGTTCACTACTTTGTGCACAAATTCAATGCCGTCCACACCGTCGTGCTCGCCCGGCAGAGTGCGCGTATCCACCAGCCGCTTCCACAGCGCCTTATAGAGAATCTCATTCATGAGCGTGCTCTTGCCGGAGCCGGATGCGCCCGTAACCGCGATAAGCTTGCCAAGCGGCAACGCCACATTCACGCCTTTCAGATTGTTCTCACGCGCGCCGCGTATTCGTATCGCCTGGCCGTTCCCTCTCCGGCGCTCCCTTGGCATTGCAATTCGCCGCTTACCCGAGAGAAATTGCCCGGTTGGCGACGCTTTGCACGCCAGCACATCTTTCAAAGTCCCCTGCACCACCACCTCACCACCGTGCACGCCCGGGCCCGGGCCCATTTCGACAACGTGGTCCGCCGCGCGAATTGTGTCCTCGTCATGCTCGACGACAATAACCGTGTTACCGATATCACGCAAGCTTTCGAGCGTGGCAATCATCTTTGCATTGTCCTTAGGATGAAGACCAATGCTGGGCTCATCCAGTACGTAGAGCATACCCATCAGCCCCGAGCCGATCTGGGTCGACAGGCGGATGCGCTGCGACTCGCCTCCCGACAGCGTCCCGGCGCGACGGTTGAAGCTCAGATAGTCGAGTCCAATTCCCAGCAGCAGCTCCAGCCTGTTCCGGATCTCTCCCACCACTTGCCGCCCGGCATTCGCGCTGCGCCCTGCCGGATTGACGCCGCCGAGAAATGAATAAAGTTTGTCGAAGTGGAGCTGGCCAACGTCGTAGATCGACTTGCCATCAATGCTGAACAGCAGCCGAGTGGCCCGCAGCCGCGCGCCTTTGCAGTCGGGGCAGGTGCGTTCCACCATCACTTTGTCGAGCCACGCCTCCATCCCCGAGTTAGCCTCGCCTCGCTGCCGGTACCGGCGGTAGTGGCGCTCAATCCGCCGGGCGATTCCGCCAAAGCCGATTTCCTTACCCTCCTCTTGCCGCTTCACTTTGGCCTCCGGCGGCGCCCGCATCGTAATCTTTTTCCCGTCGAGTCCCTCGAGGATCACACGCCGGACGCTTTCCGGCAGCTTCTCCCAAGGCGTTTCGAGCGAGAAGCGGAACGCCTTCGACAAGCTGTACATCATGTGGCCGTCCCAGGTGTCGGGGTTGTACTTGAACGCCTCCCGCACAAAGCAACCGCCGGCGATACTGCGCCGCGGGTCCGGGACCAGCAGCTCCGCGTGTGTTAACTTATGCACACCCAATCCGCCACACGTCCGGCAGGCGCTCTCTGGGTTATTGAACATAAAGTACTCAGGCTGGATGTCGCCATAGACGAAGTGGTGCGTTTTACTGCACAGGGCGCGGTAAAACGCCGCCGCTTGAGCCGTGCTAGCCCCTTTCATAATCGCTACCTGCATCAGTCCGTCCCCAACCAGCAGCGTGGCGGCAATCGCCGCCTTGATTGCCTTCTCGTGTTTGGGGTTCACGACCAAGCGATCTACGACCGCGTCCATATTCTTGATTTTCGATTCGTCGAATTCAATCTGGGCTGAGAGATCGATCGCCTTGCCGTCCACTATCAGTTCCCTGCAGCCTTTCTTGCGCACCTCCGTAAGGACAAATTCGATGTCCTCGCCATATTGCCCGAACACGGGCGCCCGCAATTCGATTTCCGTACCTTCCGGCAACCCAAGAATCGATTCCAGAATCTGGCCTGCCGAACGGCTGGGTGTTGTCTCGCCAGTGCGGGGACAGTGAGGCTCGCCAATGGTTGCATAGAGTAAGTTCAGATAGCTCGCTATGTCGGTCATCGTTCCCACTGTCGAGCGGGGGTTGTTACTGATCGTTTTCTGCTCGATGGAAATCACCGGCGAGAGCCCATAGACAAAGTCCACATCTGGTTTCGCCACCTGCATAACGAATCTCTTCGCGTAGCTCGACAACGATTCCATGTACCGGCGTTGGCCTTCCGCGTAGATTGTGTCGAACGCCAGGCTCGACTTGCCCGAGCCGGACAGCCCGGTGAACACGATCA
>PMSX01000087.1 GCA_003167495.1 Bryobacterales bacterium
TCCGATACGTTCAAGCCCGGCACCTTGGCTGACAAGCCGCCCCAGGCAAACGACGCCAAGTGCGGGTTCGCCTGTCACACGAGCGTGAAGACGAGAGATTACGTTTTCACCAATTACGGGCACCGCTGAAGCAATGCGAGCAGCCCACAGATGGTCGGCTACTAGGGAACAATCCTCAATATCAGTCACAACTCTCAAAAAAAATCTGCCGATTTTTTTACCCCTTCCGTTTCAGTCACTTCCAGTAATTTTCCTCGCATTAATCTTTCTCAATGGTTCGTTTCAGCGGGTGGCCATGCTAATTTCTCGAATAGAAAGCTCGTCCGAGAGACTCTCATCTCGCGGCGGGCTTTTCCATTTTCTATTTAGGATTTCAATCATGTCCAACCGTGCAACTCGCCGCGCCGCCGAGCGCCTCCAAACCGCAAAATCGGCCACCCCAGCCGATGCCCCCATCAACGTCACCACCCCGCAGCAAGCCTTCGCCGCTGCTGCCGGCTCTGCCCACCCCGAATCCGAAATCTCTCAGGATCGTGTGGCCGCCAATCGCGCCAACGCGCAATTTTCAACGGGGCCAACCAGTGTCGAAGGAAAGGCGAAAGCCTCTATGAACGCCCTCAAAACCGGCTTAACCGGCCGCACCGTCCTTCTCCCCACAGACGACGCCCTCGCCTACCAGCGGCACCTCCACAGCTACTTCAAACAATTCGCCCCCACCACCGACGAAGAAAAATCTCTCGTCCAATCCATCGCCGATACCGATTGGCGTCTCCTCCGCATTTTTCCGCTCGAAGCCAGCATTTGGGCGGTCGCCCGCATCAAACTTGCCGACCTCCATCCCGAAGTCTCCGATCCCATCACTCGCCAGGCTCTCATCGATGGCGAAATCCAGCTGGCCTACCGCAAAGATCTTTCCAACCTCGCCCTCCAGGAACGCCGCCTCCGCAATCACTCCGCCGCCGACACGGCTCAGCTCGAAAAACTCCGCGCCGCGCACCACCAAAAACACGAGACAGATTTCGCACAGGCGACGGTCATGTACAAATCGGCCATAAGACGCAACCTTCCCTTCGATCCCGCCTTCTTTGGCTTCGTTTTTTCAATCGAAGAATTGGAACAACACGTCACCCGCGAACAAGCCTCTTGCTTCCTCAAAGGCCTCCCCTCAGACCTCACTCAGGAGCAATTCGAAGCATTAATGACTCAAGCAAAGGTGTCCCAAGCCGCCTAAGAGCTTACCGAGCCGCGCGCGTGAGCAAGCGTCCTGCCCTGGCTTTGGCAGGCGTCTCCTTTACGATCGATCCGGAACGGGAACTCTCGTTTTGAGTTTGCGAACGAGTTGCCGTTCGCGCTGGTCGGGTTTATTGGCATAGGTCCGATTCAATTGTTCGGAAATTCGCGATTGGCACCGTCGCCGCATGACGGCGTCATCCGCCGAAATAACAGGCTTCATACCAAAATGACTACTGCAGTAGCTTCTCCAACTTCGACCCCGGAATAATCATCGTTTCATTCCGCTCCGGCCCATTCGAAACGCTTCCAATCTCCACGCCCGTGCGTTCGGCCAAGAACTTCAAATAGTTCTGGGCCGCCTTGGGCAGCTTGTCCATCTGCGCCACGCCTTGCGTCTTCGTTTGCCACCCCGGCAAACGTTCGAACACCGGCTTGATCGCTTCCATCCGCCGCGTGCTGGCCGGCATTTCGTGCACCACTTTGCCGTCCACTTCATATGCCACGCAAACCGGAATCTCTTTCAATTCGTCGAGCACGTCCAGCTTCGTAATGATCAGACTATCGAAGCCGTTCACCTCGGCCGTATAGCGCAACAGCGGCACATCGAACCAGCCACAACGTCTTGGCCGCCCCGTCACCGAACCAAACTCATTGCCGCGACGGCGAATCTCTTCGCCCAGTTCCGTCAGATCTTCCGATGGAAATGGCCCCGCACCCACGCGCGTGATGTAAGCCTTCGAAACACCGACAATGCCGTCAATCTTATTCGGCGCCACGCCTGTACCCGTGCAAGCCCCGCCCGCGGCCGCGCTAGAACTGGTCACAAACGGATACGTGCCGAAATCGATATCCAGCATCGTTCCCTGCGCGCCTTCGAACAGCACACTTTTCCCCTCGCGGATCAAGCCGTTCAGCAAATGCTGCGTGTCGCACACTAACGGCCTTATTTCAATCGCGAATTGTTTGTACTGTTCCAGAATCTCTTTGAAATCCACGCGGTCAGTCAGCTTGAAAGCAGTGGCAATCAGCTGCTTGTCTTCGGCCAACGCGCGATAGAGTTGCGCAAAATCGCTATCCACGAAATCCGCCACGCGAATGCCGCGGCGCGCTACTTTGTCTTCATAGCAAGGACCGATCCCGCGCGAAGTCGTCCCGATAGCCACATGCCCTTCGCGCCCTTCCGAGATCTTTTCCAAGGTGCGATGAAACGGAAAAATGATGTGCGCGCGATTGCTGATTTTCAGTTGCGCCTTAACGTCAACGCCCATCTCCTCCAGCCCGTGAATTTCTTCGAGTAAAGCCTTCGGATCAATCACCACACCGTTGCCGATCACCGCCTGAACGCCGGGGCGCAACACACCGCTCGGAATCAATTTAAGGACGAATTTGCGCTCGCCAATGTACACCGTGTGGCCCGCATTGTGGCCGCCTTGATAACGCGCCACGGCGTGAAATTTTTCCGAAAAAAGGTCGACGATTTTGCCCTTGCCTTCGTCGCCCCACTGCGCTCCCAAAACAATCAAATTGCTCATGGATTTGGCTGTTCTAGCCCAAAACTCTCAATTGTAGCGTAGCCGCCCAAAACCTCCATTGTGTTAACCTTTTCACGATGCAGATGTGTGGCGTCTTCAAGGCGCTGGGTCCTGAAGTTTTTCACAACCTTGTGCGTGGCATCTCCATTGGGAAGCTGAAAACGTACCAGGTTTACGAGCGGTTTAAAGCGCGCGCGCGGCTGGTGAAGCTCAATTCCGAAGCTTTGCGCAAGGCGGAGCCCAAGTTCTGGGCGCGGCTGGACGCCGGCGAAGAAGATTTCGCGACCGATCTGTCGCAGGTGCTACTGCTTTCGCACCTTGACATGATTGTCGATATTTTGAACTCGCTTGGCATTCCCAACGAGCAAGGTTTTTTCGACAAGGATCTCAAGCCTGAAGAGTATCTAAAAGAAGGCTGGCAGAAACGCGTCTTTGACGATTTCGCCGGCAAGTATTCGCGCGATATCGTCCTGTTCTACATCAATCATCTGGATTGGGAATTGAACAAGACGGAACAGGTTTTTCTGCCGGCAGCCTAACCATGGCCGACGTTAAGACATTTCACGAACACGTGAAGAGCGGCAATCTGGACGCTGTGCGCTTGGACTTGGCGGCTCATCCGGCATTGCTCAATGCCACCAACGAATCAGGCCAGTGCGCGTTTCTTTTAGCGAAGTATTACCGCCAGCCCGGGATAGCCGAATACCTGCTCAGCTTGAGCCCCACCCTCGATGTCTTTACTTTGTGCGTGGCTGGGCACGTTTCCGATGCCCTCGCTGAAATCGATAAAGCGCCGGAGTTACTCGAAGCGCACAGCACCGATGGTTGGACGCCTTTGCATCTAGCCGCGTTTTTCGGCTGGCCCGAACTGGCGAACGCGCTGCTTGATCGGGGTGCGAACGTCGACATCCGCTCTTCCAATTCCATGAAGAACACGCCGCTGCATGCCGCTGCTGCCGGGGGCGGTGCGCCGCTAGTGCATCTGCTGCTGAAGCGCGGTGCCAAACCGAATACCACGCAGGCAGGTGGCTGGACCGCTTTGCACGCCGCTGCGCAATCAGGAAACCGGGCGATGGCTGAGACGCTGGTGGCTCATGGCGCCGATGTCAACCAGCGGGCCGATAACAATCAATCGCCACTCGACATGGCCCTCCTCAAAGGCCAACAGGATCTGGTCGAATTTCTAGAAGAACTGGGAGCAAAGCTGCAGTAAGCCGCCACACCGCAATGCTCGAAAATCCACTCGAAGATTTGCGCCGCTCTACGCTGGCCGCGTTCGCATCGGCCGGCTCGCTCGATACTTTGGAAGAAGCGCGCGTAGAGGCGCTGGGCCGCAAAGGCACCCTGGCGCAGATCAGCAAAGATTTTGGCAAGCTCACGCCCGAGGAACGCGCCAAGCTGGGCAAACTACTCAATTCCGTCAAGCAGGATTTGGAGTTCGAGTATCTGGCGAAGAGGGAGCGTTTTGAAAGGGCGGCGCTGGCGGAGCAATTGGCCGGCGAGTGGATTGATGTCACTTTGCCGGCGCCAGGCGTGCGGCCCGGTTCGCTTCATCCCATCACGCAAATTCAGGCCGAGATCGAAGACCTGTTCACCTCCCTGGGTTTTGCCGTTTTGTATGGGCCCGAAGTGGAATCGGAAGAGTACAATTTCGATGCGCTGAACATTCCACCCACGCATCCGGCGCGCGACATGCAAGACACCTTTTGGCTGTCGAACGGCCACTTGCTGCGCACCCACACTTCGCCTGTTCAAGTGCGCGGCATGCGAGCTCTGGGCGCGCCTTTGCGGATGATTGCGCCGGGCCGCGTATTCCGCAACGAAGAAGTGGATGCGTCGCATGAGCACACGTTCTATCAAGTGGAAGGCATGATGATCGACCGCGACGTCTCCGTCGCCAATGTGATCTACTTCATGAAGACGCTCCTGAGCGGCATCTTCAAACGCGACGTTACGGTGCGCTTGCGGCCTGGTTATTTCCCGTTCGTCGAGCCGGGCTTCGAGCTCGATATCCATTGCCTGATTTGCGATGGCGCGGGCTGTCCTGTGTGCAAGCAGAGCGGATGGGTTGAACTGCTGCCTTGTGGTTTGGTACATCCGAATGTCTTGCGCATGAGCAATATCGATCCTGAGCAATGGGGCGGATTCGCTTTCGGCCTTGGTCTCACACGGCTGGCGATGATGCGCTACGGCATTGACGACATACGCCTCTTGCAAGGTGGCGATTTGCGTTTTCTGAGTCAGTTCTAATTTCCCGGCAACATGAAGTTCTCATACAACTGGCTGCGCGAATTGGTTCCCGGTCTCAATACCGAACCCGCCGAATTGCAGCGCCTGATCACCATCAAAACGGCCGAATGCGAAGGCATTGAGCCGGTCGGCGAACAATTTGCAAGTGTGGTAGCGGCGCGTGTGCTCACGGTTACGCCATTGCCCAAGGGCAAGAATAAGCTGGTGCTGGCAGAGGTCGGCGGCGGCAAACAAATCGACGTCGTGTGCGGCGCGCCCAACGTCCGGCCGGGCTTGCTGGCTCCTTGGGTACCGCCAGGAACCCGGCTCGGCGGCAAGCTGATTGGCCGCGCCACCATTGAAGGTGTAGTGAGCGAAGGCATGTTGGCGAGTGCCGCCGAACTTGGCATCAGCCGCGATCATGCGGGCGTTTTGGAACTCGATCCCGCCCTGAACCCTGGTGATCCGCTGCCTCGGCTCACACCAGATTTTGTGATCGAGATCGACAACAAAAGTCTCACCCATCGCCCCGATCTTTGGGGCCATTACGGCATGGCGCGCGAAGTAGCCGCTATCACTGGCTTGCAGCTCGTTGATCCGGTCAAACCCAATTTGTTGCCGAGCGGTGCATCGCCCGTCAAAGTACAGATAGCCGATTATGCCCTTTGCCCGCGCTTCAGCATATTGGCCTTTGAAAACGTCAAGGTTGGGCCGTCGCCCCTCTGGCTGCAAGCCCGGCTGGAATATCTTGGCCTGAACCCGATCAACAACATTGTCGATGTGAGCAATCTGATCATGTCGGAGTTGGCACAGCCGACGCACGCCTACGACGCCGACAGGTTGGCGGGCGACACAATTTTTGTCCGCCCCGCGCGCGATGGCGAAACCTACCGGGCACTAAATGGCGAAGCATACACGCTGACGCTAGCCGATTTGGTGATTGCAGACGCTGCGGAAGCTATCGGCTTGGCGGGAATTATCGGCGGTGGCCCTAGCGCCATCTCGAGCGCGACCACGCGCATTGTGTTCGAGGCAGGGAACTTTCAGGCGTCTAACCTGCGGCTGAGTTCGGTCCGCCACAAGATTCGTACCGATGCTTCGATGCGTTTTGAGAAATCACTCGACCCTGAAAACACTGTTCGTGCCATAGCGCGCGCAGTTGAATTGCTGCAAGAGGTATCGCCGGGCATTCGCGTGGTGGGCGGAGTCGCGGATGACCGCGGCCCACGGCCGCAGCGCAAACTGATTGAAATGCCCATGTCTTTCCTGACACGCAAGCTGGGCAAAGATGTGTCACAAGCCGAAACGACGCGCATTCTGGAAGCGCTCGGCTTTGTGGTAAAGGAATCGGCGCCGGCGGTTTTGTCCGTGCAAGTCCCGACTTGGCGCGCTACCAAAGATGTTTCATTAAAGGACGATCTGGTCGAAGAAATTGGCCGCATGGTGGGCTACGATTCCATCACTCCCACGCCGCCGCGGATTGCTTCCACGGTTCCTCCAGCCAACCCACTGCGCCTTTATTTGCGGCAATTGCGTGCGCAACTCACCGCGCAAGGGTTCACCGAGGCTCACAACTATTCGTTTGTCACCGAGACCGACATACAACGCTTTGGTGGCGACCCAGCCTTCCACATCTCTGTGCAAAATCCGATTGCGTCCGAACAGACGCACATGCGCCGCAGCTTGCTGCCGGGCCTGTTCAAAAGCATCGTGGCCAACGTGCGCTATTTCCCGGAATTCCGCTTGTTTGAAATCGGCAACGAAATCCATCCAGCGGCAGGCAGCGATCTGCCGAGGGAGATAACTCATCTCGCCGCGGTGTTTTTCAGCGCCCACGGCCAAGACCAGGAATTTTTCGAATTGAAGCGTGTCCTGGAGTGTCTGTTTCCAGGCGCCCGTCTGCGTGCTGCCGAGCCGCGGGGTTTTGAACACCCAGTGCGCACGGCGGAGATCTTCTGGAGCGAGAAACTCATCGGCCGGATTTTTGAATTGCATCCTTCACTGTTGAAGAGCGAAGGGATCGAAGGCCGTGCGATGGTTTTCGATGTTGACGTCGATGCCTCTCTGCAACTTGCTTCCGCGCGCGTTCCCAAATACACGCCTTTGCGCAAATTCCCGACCAGCGGGTTTGATTTGTCGCTCGTGACCGAGTTACCCATGCCAGTCGACAAGCTGCAGGACGAACTGATCCGCTTAGCTGGCGCCGATCTTGCCATGATCGAATTCGTCCGCCAGTACGCGGGACCCCAATTGCCAGCGGGTCAGAAGAGCGTTTCCTATCACCTAAAAGTCGGTGCGCTCGATCATACGATGACCGCCGATGAACTAACCGCGATTCGCCAGCGGATCATTGAAGGCATGCAAGCGCTTGGCTATGAATTGCGCGGGCTGGACTAACTGACGGACTAACTGAGAAAAAGAACCCGCACGTCCTCCCAATCATTCACCCGCCGAAAACGCTTCTCATTCACATTATGCGGCGCAGTATAGATGATCCCCTCGCCGCGAAACTTGCTCAGATGCCGCGTATTGTCGTCAACCAAGTAGTCTGCCGCGATAATGCTCTTATCGCCACAAAAGACGATGTTGCTTGTCGGGATGAACGGGAAGTGACGCTGCAACCAATCGAACTTGGGAGTGAACGAGCACGGCACATCCATCGCCGCTGTTGTGATGAACACTTCGTATCGTTCGGCCAGCGCCTTCACCACCTCCGCGCTGCCCGGCATCACGGGAATGTTGGCAAAAAAGCCTTCCTCCTGAAAGTAATCGCGCGCCTCGGGCTTGTGCGCTTCGGCAATCACTTCAAAAACTTGGCGGCCTTGGAAGTGTTCCGTCTTCAGGCCGACGCCGAAGTTGCGGTTGTATTTTTCGAGGAAGTGAGCCATGGTATCGGCCATTACCTCATCCATGTCGATTGCAATTCGCTTCATCTACTTCTAGGCTAAACGAGATACGATGCAAAGGGGAGATCACTCTGACCCCGCGCACTAAAACGCTCATCGCTTTCGTCGTTCTCACGGCCACTCCTCTCTCTGCCCGCACAAAGAAAGGGGATGAGTATTTCAACGAAGGAGCCCGAGCGGAATTAAGACGCGATTACGACACCGCGTGCCAGCTTTACAATTACGCGCTTGCGGAAGATCCGCGCGAGCCATCCTATATCGCCGCCGATCAACACGCCCGCAGGCTCGCCACCGAACAAATCTTGGCCCAGGGCAGGGAACTGGTGCAGGCAAAAAAGATGAGACGAGCCATGGAGCTATTCCAGACGGCGTTGCGCCTCGATCCTCAGTCGCAAACTGCACAGGAAGAGATCCGAAAAATCGAAAAGCAGGTCAATGCCTTGCCATTGCCAGTCGTCCTAGATCCTCCGAACGATCCGATCGGGCATGTGGGACCGTTCCGCTCGTCCCGGTCGGCGTACGAGAGTATCGCCAAACTAGCTGGGATCAAAGTGGTGTTCGATTTGCCCGAAGCCGCGAGTCAGGATCGACAGTTCGGGGACATGAGCGGCGTCTCAGTGGAAGATGCACTGAATAATGTTGCCCGCAATACCCACACCTTCTGGAAGGCCATCAACAGCACCACCATTTACGTAACACGCGCCAGCGAACAGCAGCAACTCACCGTCGAAGCGGCCAAGCAAGTGTCACTTTCCTTCACAAACCCAGCCCTTGTGCCTGAAGACGCGCTTCGCGCTGCTAGTCGAACCGGCAAGCTGGCAGACGTTGTACGGCTCGTCCTAAAGGGCACAGACGTGAACGCACGCGACGCTCTGGGCATGACGCCACTGCTGTTTGCAGTGACGGGCGACGATCCGGAGATCGTTCGCTTTCTGTTGGACCACGGCGCAAATGCGAACGCGCGCTTAAGCGTTAGTGGCCAGAGCGTCCTGCACGTAGCCGTTTCCCACGGCAACCCACAGATTGTGCAGCTTGTGTTGTCCGCACACCCCGATCTCGAAGCTCTAGACGTAAACGGTAACACACCCTTGGACACCGCGGTCTTCAATGGCCGGGAGGAGATCGTTCGCCTGCTGCTGGCCCACGGAGCGAACATTAAGGGCACCCACGGACCAGAAGGTCGCAGCCTGCTGCATGAGGCTTGCGCGAAGGGTTCGGCAAATCTGATTCCGCTGCTGGTCGAGTTCGGCGCCGATCCAACGCAGCAGGATCAAATTGGCGAGACACCGCTCGACTTGGCGCTGGCTTTCATGAATGAAAACGCCGTGGCTGCGCTGCTGAAACTAACCGCGCAGCACAAGCAGTTGCAGGTCACGGCCCAGCAAGCGATGGAGAACGCTACCGTGCGCGGTTTCACCGAAACCGCCCGACTTCTGCTGGAAAACGGTCTCGACGCAAATCAGCCAACCGCACAAGGGTCCACTTATCTCGGCGACGCCGCTCTCAAAGGACAGACCAAGATGGTGCAGCTTTTGTTAGACCATGGAGCGAACATCAAAGTGCGAAACAAATTCGGTGGCACTGTGCTGCACGACGCGGCGCTTGGTGGAAACGTCACAGTCATCGATCTACTGTTGGATCGCGGCGCAGAGATTGATGCCCGAAACCTGGAAACGGGAGCCACACCGTTAATGGAGGCGACCTCTTTAGGCCGCGTGGAAGCCGTGGCTGCACTACTGAAGCATGACGCCAGCGCGCAACTGCGTGACAGCGCCGGCCACACTGCTTTAGACCGGGCGCGCGAAACAGAAAATACAGAGATCATCCGCCTATTAGCCGCCCCACACTTCTAGCCTGATCGGGCGCATCAAAGCAGAAGTCCGAGCGTAGCGGGTGCGTCAAGCTGAGCCGCGACCGCAAGGGAGTGCAACGAGCCGCCGTGCTTGGTCCACTTTCGTGTCGCACACCCGCAAGGCATCGAAGCCGCCAATGAAGGCCGTGTTGTGCCCGAAGAAGAAGTTCGTAAACTCATCCCCCAGTGGATTTCAAAATTCTCTACACAGAATCGCCGTTTGGAAGCATTGTTCGCGCCTCGCAACTCGCTTTCAGATCTACAGCATCATCTCCGGCTTCTGGCGGATCTCCCAGCATCCCTTACCTGTCGGTAGCAATTTCCCAGGGTTGAAACAACAAGCCGGATCGAACAGCGTTTTAAAGTCTCTGATCAGATCCAGCGTTTCCTCGCTGAACAACTGGCTCATCAATTCCATTTTCTCCATACCCACGCCGTGTTCGCCGGTGATGGAGCCTCCCACTGAAATGCAATACTGCAAAATTTCTTCACCCGCCCGTTGGGCGCGCTTCAGATCGCCCTTCTTGCGCGGATCGAACGGCAGAATCGGATGCATGTTGCCGTCGCCGGCGTGGAAAACATTGCTGATGGGGATGTTGTGCTTCTTTCCAATTCGCTCAATCGCTTCCAGCGTGTCGGCCACTTTGGTGCGCGGCACAACGCCATCTTGCACGTAGTACGTCGGACTCACGCGGCCAATCGCACCGAACGCGTTTTTGCGGCCCTTCCAAAGAAGAAGGCGCTCTTCGTGGGTTTGGGCTACTCTCACCTCGGTGGCGCCACAGTCTCTGCAGATTTCGTCGATCTTGATCGTCTGCTCTTCCACGCTCTCCACCAAGCCCTCCACCTCAATCAGCAGAACAGCGGCGGCATCTTTGGGGTAGCCGGCATGCGTGGCGTCTTCCACCATGCGGATCATGGGGCCGTCCATCATTTCCAACGCCACAGGAACAATGCCTTTGGCTGTGAGCTTGGCCACTGTGTCGCCGGCTTGCCGCACGGTCTTGTAGACCGCGAGCATGGTTTGCACAGCTTCCTGCTTTTGCATGAGCCTGACACCGATTTTCGTCACGAGCGCCATGGTGCCTTCCGAACCTGTGAGCAGGCCGATCATGTCGTAGCCGGGAATGTCCAACTCATTGCCGCCAAATTGCATGACAGTGGCGTCGGGAAGAACAACTTCCAGGCTCACAACGTGATTTGCAGTGACGCCGTGAGCCAAGGTATGCGGTCCGCCGGCATTCTCTGCCACGTTGCCGCCAATCGTGCACGCTTTCTGGCTCGAAGGATCGGGAGCGTAGAAGTATCCGAAGGCATCCACGGCGGTGGAGATGTCCAAGTTCACCACGCCCGGTTCCACAATGGCGCGCTCGTTGGCGACGTCGATCTCAAGAATGCGGTTCATGCGTGCAAACGACACGATGATGCCGCCCGCGCGTGGAATGGCGCCGCCACTGAGCCCTGTGCCGGCGCCGCGACCCACCAGGGGGGCTCCATAATAACGGGCGATTTTGAGAATCGCCACCACGTCCGCAGTGCTCTGTGGGAACACCACGACATCTGGCGAGGCCTTGTCGACACCAGCGTCATACGCGTAAAGCGCCAGATCGTACGGATCGTACAGGACCGCATTTTTGGCCAGCGCATCTTCAAGAGCCAGCGCTACATCCGGTATCGTTGACATACTTTCCTGCTACAGCAAACTTTCGACATAATGGGTGATATCGTCGGTAGTCCAATTCTCCGCGTTTCCGTATTTCTTTACTACTCGCCCGTCTTTGATCAAGTACGTCTCGGGATATTGGAATGTGCCGTATTCTGCACTGATGTCCGCGCTGGGATCGCGAGCCGTCGCAAAGGAGACCGGGATCTTTTCTAGAAAGGATTTGTATTTATCCGGATTCTTGTCCATGCTGATGGCAACAACCACGACGCCTTTGCCGGAGTATTTCTGTTGGAAGACATTAAGCGATGGGATCTCCTGCACGCATGGCACGCACCAACTCGCCCAAAAATTGAGTACCAGCAACTTGCCGCCGAACGATTCGGGTGTTATCTTTTTGCCTTGATCGGTCGTAATAGTGAACGTAGGCGCTTGGCCACCCTCCTTGGCCGACGTATCACGTAAACTGACGATGATTAACCCAGCGAAAGCGAGGGTAAGCGTGCCTAAAAGGCCGATGAGTGCA
This sequence comes from Bryobacterales bacterium, assembly GCA_003167495.1. Taxonomy (GTDB): domain Bacteria; phylum Acidobacteriota; class Terriglobia; order Bryobacterales; family Bryobacteraceae; genus Bog-105. The sequence continues at coordinate 11,942 of PMSX01000087.1, forward strand.
TTTTTCATGGTTGAGACGGCGTGAATCGTGGTCCGGAAACCCGAATCGCCCGGTAAATTACAGTATCTAATGCCGGGCTGAGCGCATCCAAGGGCTAGCGAATGTTAATCACCCGTAAGGCCGAGTTTTCAGCTTCCCATTTCTGTCGGGCCGTGTCGCTGAGTGACGATGAAAACCAAGCTCTCTTCGGTGAGGAAGCGCATCCCGGCGGTCACGGCCATAACTTTGTGGTCGAAGTCAGCGTCGAGGGCGAACCTGACCCTATCACGGGCATGATAGTCGATCTGAAAGATCTGAAAGACATTCTGGAGCGGGTAATCGTCGGTCCCATGGATCATCGCTTCCTGAACTACGAAGTCGAGCCATTCGGCAAGGTCGTTCCCACCACGGCCAATATCGCCTTGGAAATCTGGCGGCGCTTGGAGAAGCAATTTCACTCCGCGCGCTTTCGCCTCGCGCGTGTTCGTCTTTTCGAAACGCCCGATCTCTATGTGGATGTCGTGCAGCCGGCCCAAATATGATCTCTTTGACGCGCCGTTATCATTTTTCGGCTTCGCACCGGCTGTCCACGCCGCACTTAAGCGACGCTGAGAACGCGCGGCTCTATGGTAAGTGCAATAACCCATTCGGCCACGGCCACGATTATGTATTGGAAATTACCGTCTCGGGCGAACTGAATCCAGCTAGCGGATTACTGGTGCCGCTGGCGCGGCTCGATCGTTTTGTCCGCGAAAAGATTCTGCACCTCTTCGCTTACCGCAACATCAACGTTGATGTGCCCCAATTCGCCAACTTAGTGCCGACTACTGAGAATATGGTTCAGGTCATCGGCGATCTGGTGTGCGATAACTGGGCGGAGTCTTTTGGAGATCTGCGAATCCGCGCGTCAAGAATTCACGTACAGGAAACAGACCGCAACGGATGCGAATTGCTTCTACCCGCGCCGGAGCTTGCACCCCCATCCGCCCAGCGGATTGAAAGTGTGATGATTCATGCCTAGGAATAAAGCCACTGCCAAAATTGTAAAGTCTCCCGGCGAATTGATTGAGATGACCCCGACACCCGCGCCGGGTTCCATTGCCGCGCACATGGAGAGCGTTATCCGGCAATTGGGCGAAGACCCCACCCGCGACGGTCTTGTCAACACGCCGCAACGCATTGAGAAAGCTCTGCGCTATCTCACGAGCGGCTATCAGGCCGACCCGCGGAAGATTGTCAACGGCGCGTTGTTCGAAGTCGAGTACGATGAAGTGGTTATCGTCCGCGACATCGAGTTTTTCAGCATGTGCGAGCATCATATGCTGCCGTTTTATGGCAAAGTGCACGTTGCTTATCTGCCGAACAAGAAAGTGATCGGCCTTAGTAAAATACCTCGGCTGGTGGACGCGTTCGCGCGCCGTCTGCAGATTCAGGAACGCCTGACGCAGCAGATAGCTCAAACCATTCAATCACTTATTGCTCCGAAAGGCGTTGCCGTCGTTTGCCAAGCCCGCCATTTCTGCATGATGATGCGCGGCGTGGAAAAACAACATTCCGACGCTGTTACCAGCGCCATGCTAGGGGCCTTTCGCGAGCACAAGGAAACCCGCGACGAAGTACTTGCCCTGATGAATCATCGTTAGGAGCCGCCTACTAGTAGTTTGTGGCTCATACCGTGTTAGCATCTGGTCATGAGCGACCAAAGCCGTCTTTTTGACGCCGGTCCGGATCCGTTCGGCCGCGTGTGGAGGGTTCAGTTCCGCTGGCTCCAGACAGGCATTTCCATTCGCCACGCCGACACTGTCGACGTCAAGTTTTTTATTACGCCCGATGGCGGCGAGCCGCAAGAAAAAGTAGTGGCTATGCCGCACCCGGTTTTGCTAAATATTGCCAGGGAAGGCAATCGCAAGCTTTCAGATCCGTTCTGCATGCGCTTAGCGGCTGCCCATTTAAAGCACATGATCGAGACCTCGGAGGATATGGATAAGACGTTGGTTACGGTGTCCGCCAAGGAACTGCTGGCCTATGACCGCCAGCTGCATTCTACTTCCTACTCGAAACATCGCTAAGCCGCAGCAAAATACACACTGGTATAACGGTCATTCCCGTGTTAAGAATAAAGTTTCACCCTGCGCTTTAACTCTGAGCTCATGAGGTTTAAATTTCTATGGTCAGTTGCCCAAAATGCGATTCTGCGATCGATGTGGAAGAAGAAGAGCTGGACGAAGGTGATGTTCTCTCTTGCGATGAGTGTGGAGCTTCTCTGACCGTCGCCAGCGTGAATCCCGTCGAACTTGGTTTGGAAGATGAAGAGGACGAGGACGACGACGATTTCGACTACGACGAAGACGAGGACGAAGAGGACGAGGACGAAGACGACGAGCAAGAAGAGGAGGAGTGGCATTAGCCGCGCTTCAGCGTGGCTGGCGGGCTAGCGTGCGACTCTATTTGGCCTTGGTACTGGTTTGGGCCGTTTGCCCGGTGAGCGGTGCGGCTGGCCAGCGTGCTGCTGGCCAAGGTGGTGCAACCCCAGCCTCCCGAACGATTGAAGGCTCGGTTCTCAATCGCGCGGGCCATCCGGTGCCCGGAGCTGTCGTTCTCCTCGAAGACTTGAAGAGCCTCCAGGTCCGTTCATACATCGTACAGGAGGACGGGAAGTTCCGGTTTCGCGGACTTAGCTCCGACGCCAACTACCAATTGCTCGCGCGCTTTAAGGGCCTGGCGAGCAGCACCAAGACCGTCAGCATATTCGAAAGCCATCCTTCCGTTGTTGTGAACCTTACGCTTTCAGACAAACCAAAACACTCCGCGCCGCCGGCCAATCAACCGCCAGGAAATTCACCATGACCCATTCGGAAATCATTCAAAAAATCAAGAAGCTGGCGGTCGTGCCTATTGTGCGAACGCCCGACAAAAAAAGCGCTCTCGCCGCTGTGGAAGCGGTGCTGGCCGGTGGCATTAATTGCGTGGAAATCACCATGACGGTGGACAACGCCTTAAAGGCCATTGAGGCGATCGCCGACCGCCACGGCGACAACATACTGCTGGGCGCGGGGACAGTTCTGGACCCGGAAACGGCACGTTCCTGCATGCTGGCCGGCGCGCAGTTTTTCGTCACGCCCAGCCTCAACCACAAGACGATCGAAATGGCTCGACGCTACAGCCGGCCGATCTTTCCGGGTGGTCTCACTCCTACCGAGATCCTGACGGCCTGGGAGGCCGGTGCTGACGGCGTCAAAGTTTTTCCGTGCAGCGCCGTAGGCGGCGCCAAGTACATCAAAGCGGTAAAGGCGCCTTTTCCACAGATTGATTTGATCCCTACGGGCGGCGTGAACCTGGAAACCATCGCCGATTTTCTGGCGGCTGGCTCAAGCGCTGTCGGCATTGGGAGCGAGTTGATTGATGGCCAATCGGTGGCCAGCGGGAATTACGACGCGGTTACCGATCGCGCGTGCAAGTTTTGCGAGATTGTAGCGATGATTAGACCGCAGTGAGCGGACGACCGATCTGAAATCGCCGTTGTTTGTGTATACAATAGTGCATATACCAACTTTCAGTTCGAATGGGACGAAAACAAGAATCGCAGCAATCAAATGAAACACGGATTAAGCTTTGAAGTCGCGATCCGCGCATTCGACGATCCTGCCGCAGCGTTCGAATTCAACAGCACTGTGGGCAACGAAGATCGCCAGCAGGTTATGGGGCGCATCGACGGCAGTGTGCTGATTGTTCTCGCTGTTTACACGATCAAGCAGGGGCAAAACGATGGCCAAGAAATCTACCGTATCATCTCCGCAAGAAAAGCTAGTCCGAGCGAGCGCGAGCGCTATGCGGAAGCCGCTCACTAAGAAACAACGCCAGGAGATTGAAGCGTTAGCCGCAAAACCCGACTCCGAGATCGATTTTTCCGACATACCGGAGACCGTTGGCACTCTCTATAAGCCAATCAAGCGCGCGATCAGCTTGCGGGTCGACGCCGACGTGCTCGCGTGGTTGCAGTCGACGCCGGGTTACCAGACGCGCATTAATCAACTGTTGCGCCAAGCGATGCGCCAAGGAGCAAAGTAATCAGTATCGCGGCACACTCGCGTCCACTTCCCAGCTCCAACGATCGATCCCACCCGCTACGCTGTAGCAGTTCTCTATGCCCTGCGCGCGCAGCCACATTGTCACCTGCAGGCTCCGCACTCCGTGATGGCACAGAATCAGCAAATCGCCGGAATCCGCCAAACCCTCCAGTTTTTGCAATTCAGCCGGCACCGAATCCATGGGAATCAATTCGGCGCCTTCAATGTGCGCCAAGGCAAACTCCGCCGGCTCACGCACGTCTATCAAAGTGGCTTGTTTTCTATCAGTTAGCAGATCTTTGGCGGCCTGCGGCGTGACTTCGTAAGGAGAGGCCATATGCCCTATTAACGCACGATCTTGGCCAGGAAGACGCAAACATGGCCGAAAATTTGACTTAGCATGTCATACTAACTACCTTAGAAATCAAGTCTATGGCTCAGCTTGGCGACGCAATAGCCCGCTATCATAAGCTCCTCGAACAGCCGAGTTTTCGTGATACCGCGTGGGCGGACCAGTTTCAAGAGCAGATGCGTCAGCAGCATTTGGTGGATTCCGGACGCTTGCTTGCACCCGTTTTGCGTCCGCATTTTGTTTCGCGCCGCCAGGTGGAGGCGCTGTCGCGGCTCTCGTCTCAGATGGCCGAGATTTTAGCGCGGCTCGAAGCCATCGCTTTTGCCTCTCCCGTCTTGTTAAGCCGGCTCCAGATGTTGCCGGCCGAAAAAATGTTAGCGGCTGTTCCCCACGGCTACGCGCGATCTGGCGTGACGGCTTCGATGGACGCCAATCTACGCAACGGCGCTCTCTCTCTGCAGGGCTTAGACGCCTGCAAACCGGCCGGACTCGCCTATTCCAATCTTCTGGCCGACCTCTTTCTGGAACTGCCCGTTGTGAAAGAGTTTAAACGCGGCCGCTACAAGCTCTCAAAGCTAGGTGGACCCAAAGCTTTATTGCAAGCCGTTCGATCCGCCTACCGTCAATTCGGAGGCAAGAACAATCCAGCCATCGCCATTGTCGAGCTAGGCCAGGAATCCGGCGCCTCGACCGCTGGATCAGTAGGTACCGGCTCATCCAGCGAGGGATTATTGCTGGCTGAATCGCTGACCCACTTGGGCGGCAATGCCCGGCTTGTGCCGCCTGAGCTGCTGGAATACTCCGGCGGCAAACTTCGCTCCGGGGATTTCACGATTGACTTGGTTTTCAGGCGCGTCTCCACGCGCGAAATCCTGACGCGCTGGGATCTGTCGCACCCGCTGCTGGGCGCCTATCGAGATCGCGCCGTTTGCGTGGTCAACAGCTTTCGCGCGGAGTTCGCGCAGCGGCGTGCGCTGTTTGATTTGCTGACGGATGAAACAGTCACCGCTCACTTGCCGGCCGCCGACCGGAAACTGATTCGCACTTCCGTTTCCTGGACGCGGGTAGTATCGCCGCGCAAGACGACCCATGCCGACAAACAAATCGATCTGCCGGAATTCATCCTGAAGCAGCGTGAGCACTTGGCGCTGCTGCCCAATGAAGATTCGAGCGATCAGCGAATCTATATTGGCGCTGAGATGACCCCGGCGGCCTGGGACCGGGCCCTGAAGTTGGCCCTGCGGTCGCCCTACGTGGTGCAGGAACGCACACTATCGGCCCGCGAATCCTTTCCGCTCTTTCAATACGGCGAATTCAAAATGAAGGAGGCCGAAGTCACCGTCCACCCCCACGTTCTAAACGGGGAGATGAGCGGTGCTTCGGCCGTATTGCAAACCTACCTGGCGGGTTCCGCCGCCCACTTAGCGGTTGCTCCCGTCCTGCTGCTGGAAGAAGCTTGACGGTTCGATCTTGGCCGCCGTCACCGTTACGCGGCGGCCCTGTCAAAAACCTCTTCGTGGTCCTCAACTTGTTCGCCCGCCGCGCGCTGGCGTTCAATCGCCTCCTGGCACGGCACGCAATAAGCGGCCCACGGCACAGCCTTCATGCGCTTCTCTGGAATTTCTTCCTCGCAGCGCAGGCACGTGCCGTACGACCCTTCTTCAACGCGTTTCAGCGCCGCCTGCACTTCTTTCAGCAGCTTCGACTCGCGGTCGAGATTGCGGATCGCTACTTCGCGATTCATCTGCTGCTGTAAACGGTCGAAATCTTCGGCCGCGTTTTCGATCAGAATTTCTTCTCGATCTGAGGTGCCCGACAAAAGTTCACTACGTTTCGTCTCGAGAACTTTTCGTGCTTCCTTCTTTTTATTGATAGCCATTGTCCTTTTCTCCTAACCAATACCGTCTACTTCTTTGTCGAGGACTGTTCGTTCTACCTGTTCCAACTAATTGAAAATCAGGAGGTTTTGGCCGTTTTCCAGCTCTTTTTTCCTCGTACAGTCGAATCAGATGCAGCAGCTTCGCGCAAAGTTTCAATGTGTGTTACAAAGAAGTTTTTTGAGAGCCGAAAAAATCTCTTCCAAATCTTTGCGAATTCCGCTCATCTTTATTTCTTACCCGCAAGTAAACTATTGAGCATCTTTGCGAGTCCATACTAAACGCCTCTTGCACTTTTCCGCCGAAGCGAAATGTTTTTGCCAGTTCCCATCGACAGAAACCCGTGCAAGTATGAGACCAACATGAGTGCCGTCGGCAGCGCCCCTTCTTTCCGACTACCAGCGCGAGCAATCTTCGGCGCGGCGAGCGTCTCGCTAAAGATCAATGTATACGTGCGTGGATTCCTCTCGCCAAACTTACGATAAGAGTGCGCCATCCGTTCCAAACTCTCATACGTTTGTGCGCGGCCGATGGATCATTCAGCAAATCCGCGCGGAGTTGCACATTTGAGCCTAACGTTCATAGCGTTAAAAGGCTAAATGTATTAACCTTGGGGCGGTTTTGTCAACAGTTTTTCCACAGCACGTTCCACGTGGAACTTGGCATGATTCGCGGGCAGTGCACCGCTAGATTGTCTGGACTTGGTGCATAACCACCACCACCACCGGAAGCGACCGTGGCCAATTAAGCCGCGTGTTTGTTCTTTTTCCAAGCCAAGAACAGGAGAATTGAAGAAACAAGGCCCAACCACCACGCTGCCGGCTCCGGTGTTATGGTACCGGTGGTGCCACCTCCGCCGGTTGTACCACCGCCGCCTGTGGAACCGCCACCACCGGTCGTCGGAGTTGTGCTGGCTGGAAGGAATAGCGCCGGGGAGGCTGCGCCAAACGGCAAATATTGCGGAAGAATCACTTCAGACGGGCCGAAAGTATTACTGGGCCGAGGCGGGCCGGGTTGGGCTCCGGTCTGTACTTGCGCGGGCGGAGCGTAATTCGAGGCGTCGGGAAACCCATAATAATTGGTAGCCAATAACGGATCACTGGGCGCGACATCTGGAGAAGCGGGCGCATCAATGTAGTCGAATTGAGGCGCTGTGGGCTCGTCGAACGCCAAGGCCGGGGGTCTGAAAATTTTCGTAATACGGTTGGCGCAACGAGTGCGAGCGAAGTTCTTGCCGTCGGTAATGACGACTTCCCCTTTGCAAACTTTGTGCTTTTTCTTTGAGTAACGGACCTGGTCGCCTTTGCGGTACGAAATATACACATACATGTCTTCTTTCAGCGTCGTGACCCAGGTATTCGTGCCGAAGTCTGCAAAGTGCGCTGCCACCACAGGATCATTTCTGCGCGCGAGGGCTAGCTCTTCCGGGGTGTACACACCGCCTGGAACAACGGAATATTGATAGACCTTGCGCGGTATGGTCGACGCGAAAGCAATCGTATCGTATCGAGCGTCATGTCCGTGAACTGTTGCGACATAATGGCCCGACCCTACTAACAAATAGGCGAAAAGAACGCTGCCTGAAAAAAGGTGTTTTAAAGTGGGCACTGAATTTAAAGCTCTTAGGCTCCCGTAGCCGAATTTCTGGTACTCAGTATACACCTATTTAAGCAGTACTGTTTTGAGATTCTGATGTCAGAATTGTCTGAAACCAATTGGAAAAGCTGGCGATACGGGCCTTGTGGGAAAAATAAATGCTTTGGCGGCGATCACAGTTGTGGCATTCGGCTTAAAAGTACCGGAGAAGGCATTGGGCAGTACGGTGTACGGGTGGCACGGGCAGGAGACGCCTCACTTTGCGATATATACGGCCGAAGGTGAAAATGATGGCCGCGAGATTTTAGCCCGCCTTGAGACTGCGCGAGTCTTCTTCGAACAAACGGGTTTGTCAGCCAGGGGCGGCAACCCGCAATTAAGCATTCTGGCGATTGGTTCGACGAAAGACGCCGAGGTATATCGGGTGAATCCCTCCGCCTACGCGTTCTACCAACGCACGCGGGAAGGAGATTTTGTGGTGATGCGGGACTTGGGGCCGGAGCACTACCCGATAGCGGTGCACGAGTATACGCACTGTGTGATGGAACATGCGGGCTTGAAATTGCCCCTTTGGTTGAATGAGGGGTTGGCCGATTTCTACTCAACCGTGGAAGCGCGCAAGGCGCAGGTCTTGTTAGGATCAGCGCCAAGCGGGCGCATTGAAACACTGAGCAGCCAGCGCTGGATGGATTGGGTGACGTTGACCGCGGTAGACCACGATTCTGTTTACTACCATCAAGCGGACAAGATGCTGCTGTTTTATGCACAGAGTTGGGCGTTAGTGCACATGCTGGCTTCGGACGCGCAATACGAGGGTGGATTCGCAAAATTCCTTTCGACGGTTTCCGGCGGAGCTACGACGGACGCCGCGATGACGGCGGTGTATCACAAGTCTCTTGAAGAAATTGGGCAAGCTTTGCGTGCATACGTAGGGTCAAAACGGATGTGTGTCCACGCCCTGAATATGGACGTTAGACTGACTTCTTTGGAAACCCAAGAGGTAGCCGATGCCGGGAAGCGCGCTGAATTGGCACTTGCTGAAATACTGGCTTCAAACCCGCAGTTGGCGCAAAATGCCGGCAGGCGTCTAGCGGAACTGGCAACGCGATATACGGATGATCCGCGTCCGGAAGAATCTTTGGGTTTCCAGGCGATGCGCAGCGGAATGCAGAAAGACGCCGAAGAGCACTTTGCGCGCGCCGTAGAGCGCCATTCGCAAAACCCGGAGGTCTGGTTCCGTCTGGCGCACTTGAAACTCCAGTCGGAAGGGCCGACTGATGAAGTGGTGGACTTGCTGGAACGCGTGATTGCCGCCGATAGCGAGCATTATGCGGCGCGTCTGGAATTGGGATTTGCCGCAGCCAAGAAGGAGAAATACGAGCTCGCGGTGAAGTCGTTAGAGGGAATAAGCAAAGTGAAGCCAGAACACGCTTACGTCGTTTCTTACACCCTGGCTTATTGTTTAGTTGAAATCCACCAAGGTAACCGGGCGCGCACGTATGCCGAACAGGCCCGCAAGATTGCGGCCAACAAGAACGATCAGAATGAAGTGACTGGTTTGCTCCGCTATATCGAACAGGAAATGCCAGTCGAAGTCGCCAGCCGCTGAAGAAAAGGGCCGTATGGAGCGGCCCTTTCTGTGAATACGCTTTTAGCTTAGCGGACGATCGCTCGATTTCCAGTTGTTCTCGTCCCAGTAGCGGACGCGCCCTTCGCGGTAAGATTCCACAGCCAGAGTGATGAGCACTTGAGCGTGCGCGGCGGTTTCCACATCCAGATGCGGCTTTTCGCGGGTGCGCATGCATTGTAGGAAGTTGCCCACATGAGCCTGCATCATGTCGTACTGTTCCACCGGAATTTTGATTTCGTCCTTGCCGAATTTGTAATCGGGGAACGGTCCGTGCTGTGCCATGCCATCGGCGTCTTTGGGCAGACGAACAATCTGCGGCTTCACGGTGATATCGGGCGTTGAGCCTTCGAACTGGCCGTGTTCCACCATAATGATGGTGCCTTCGTGGCCACGGATGAGTCCGGGAATGTGCTGCGAATTTCCCATGGAAGAACTGAGCACCAAAGAGTGGCCCTCGGCATACTCGGCAAGCAAGTGGAACGTGTCAGGCACTTCGCGGCCATCGGTGAAGGCGTAATTGCCGCCAGACGCAACGACCTTGGTGGGGTATTGCGGCTTGTCCCAACAGATGTTGAGAGGCGCTACTACGTGAAAGAACAAATCTGTGGCGATGCCGCCCGAATAATCCCAATATTTGCGGAAGCGGAAGAAACGATCGGCGTCGTAAGGGCGCTTGGGGGCGGGTCCGAGCCACATGTTCCAGTCAATATGATCGTCGCCGGTGCCGTTCGGACCGGCTGCGGCCTCAATATCGTAATTCCACTCGCCCTCAATGGAGTTGCGGTGATATGAGCCCTGGCTCATGATCATTTTGCCGATCATGCCGTCGGCGATGGCTTTCTTCGCCTTCCACCATTGATCGGCCGAAGTGGTTTGCGACCCGACTTGCACGACGCGCTTGCTTTCGCGCACGGTGGAGATGAGGTTCTGCACTTCTTGCAGCGTGTGGCACATAGGCTTTTCCATGTACACGTCTTTACCCTGGCCCATGGCATCGAGCGCAATTTTGGCGTGCCAGTGATCGGGCGTGGCTACGATGACGGCGTCCACGTCGGGCATGGCGAGCACTTCGCGATAGTCGGTAAATCCTTTGGCTTTGTAAAGCTCAGCCTCTTTGCGCTTGCGCTTTTCGTAGGGATCGCAGACGGCAACAATCTGGCAGGCGTTGTTGTTGGTTTCGGCGAATGTGGTAAAAGAACGGGCGTCGGACGAGCCGCGTCCGCCACAACCGACCAGAGCGACATTGATGCGATCATTCGCGCCAATGACGCGCGAGGGGTTCAGTTTGGCGGCGGATTTGGCAAGGCCTGTGGAAGCGAGGGCGACGCCTGCGCCAATTCCGCCGGCCTGTTTCAAGAAATCGCGGCGGTCTAAGTTGTCAGCAGACATGGAAGAGTCCTTTCACTGTTGAGTTTACTGCAAGCGGAGCGCTGGCGCAGGGTTTACTGGCGGTGCTGTACTTCAACCTCGATGTTAACGTTGTTGTTGGCTAGCGGTACATCTACTACCGGCGCGTGCTCCAAGTAGGGTGTGATTGTTCCTTGTTCGGCGTAGGCTAATCCGCGCCCGTCGTCGATCGCGACCAGCGAATAGCGGCCCGGCTTCACCGAGTTGAGTGTGAAGGTTCCGTCGCTGTCGCTCTGATCGCGCACAATGGCTTTACCGTGGTGGAGATCTTGCGGAATCAGCAGGACCATGGCGCCGGCGAAGGGTTTCTTGTCCTGCACAACGATGCCTTCGACCTTCGATAATCCGTGCCCAGCCGTGATGATGAGTTCGACTTGCGCGCCTTTGGGTACTTCCAGTTCTCCGTTTGTGTAGATGGCGCCTCTTACTTCAACCTTTGCCGGATAAGTGTCCGGCGCATTCGCCAGCGCTATGCGATAATGTCCCGCGGATGCGCGCTGAAACTCAAAAGTGCCGTCGGCGTGGACGGTTTCGGCGTAGTGGCGGCTTGTGGCTTCGTTCATTAGTAAGACGGCGAGTCCGGCGGACGTATCGCTTGCCGAAATGACTTTACCGCTGATGGAAGTTTTGATTTGATTATCAAGATGGAGAGTGGTATCGCCGGTTAAGCTGACGGCCTGCGGTTCGCTGGAACCGCGAGCTTGAGAGGGGTCCTGGAGCGACAGCAGGTAGTTTCCAGGTGCGATGCCCACTAATTCTGAGCCGGCGAACCCAACTGGGAGCTGGATCGTGATGCCGCCTGGTCCGAGCTGGGTTACGGAGACGTTGACGCCGTGATCTGTTTCCCCCAAACCGTCCACTCCGATGTGTAATGAGGGTACAGCGTGCAGAATCAACTGAATTTCGGCCTTCGCACCCTCCTCTAGTTTGAGCGGAGTGGCACTGTCTGGACTTGTGGAGCCCGCATAGTAAGTGGTCGGATAGGCCACGTCGAGTTCGGAGTGAGTGGCAGGTTGAGAAGGGCTGTGAGACATGTTCTGCGCATACCAGGGGCGACCAACAACAGCCACATAGTAGGTTCCCGGCGACAAATGCCGGAAATGAAGGGCCCCTGCTGTGTCGGTGTTGGTCTGGCCTCCTGAGCGAGTCTGATTCTTGCCGGAAACCACGGAATGGGTGAACAGATAGACAGTCGCTTGAGGCACCGGATCATTCTCTTCGTCGACGATAGTACCCGAGAGGGTTGCGGGTGAGTCAAGCGCGAAAAGAATGTGTTCCGAATCCAGCCCTGGACCCGTCACAATCGCTGTTGAATAGTTTTCTGTTTCTTGATAGAGTTGCGAGGTCCCGTGATCTGTGACTCGGAGTTGGTATTTTCCGGCAGGCACGCCTTGGAAAGAAAACCCCCCATTCTCGGATGTGATGGCGGAGATCTGACGCTGAATATCCTTTACCATGGTCAGGGAGACGCGGGCGCCTTTGATTGCGCGTTGATCTAAATGGCGCACAACGTGACCTGCGATTGTGAACGTGGGTGCTTGCTGGGAGCGGCACAAGAGAGCTAGACTGCCTAGGGTGAAGAGCCGCAGTGCGCCGGCAAACGGCAAGTTAGTTCCCCTTTCGTTCAGTGAGTTCCACTGTGAGGTCGGCTTTCTGGCCGGCATCCAAGTTGACGGTTTGGCTCGGATAGGTTTTTAAGACTTCGGGGTTTGCATATTCCAACCCATCCAAATTCGAAAACGCGAAGACTTGGTAGCTACCAGGCGAGAGAGTGAACGAAAGACTCGTTGGGAGGTTGCCCGATCCGGCCTGCGGTGCGGAAATGGGCTGTACTCTCGGTTGAACAAACGAAGAAGTCGGAACAAGTAATACGTACACCGTGCCGGAAGTTCGTTCACCGGAGTTCACTTTGACGCTCAAAGTTGGGCAATCGGCCCGCATGTTGATTGTGACGGGCTGCGTTTCGCCCTCGGCGCCTACGACCAGGTAATCGCGGGTTAAGTCAATGCCGCCGGAAGTAGCCGATTCCAGACACTCATTTCCGAAGCCTTGAACGTCGAGCTTATATCTACCGGAAGGGACAGTCGGGAACGCATAAACCGGTGGGTCGCCTTGGAACCCAGCCGTGAACTGGTAATTGCCTCGCGACGCTTCGACCGGGATGAGCGAGGCTTGAACGTTGGGATTGATGAGCGTGCGCCCAGCCGGCTGTATTTCTACTGTTTGCGTCGCCTGACTGGCGGCGTGATTGACTGTGACGGGAATAGGAGAGTTGGAATGCATCATGAGCTGCAAGCCAGTCACATCCGCGTGGTCCACCCTGATTTCCTGGCGGGCCTCATACGGATGTTCCTGTCGATCCCAAGCGGAAAGGATAAGCGTCCAGGTGCCGGACGGAATGGCGGGCACAATGACCTGCCCGCGTTTCTGATCGAAGCGCATGCCGTCAAACGAAGCCATTTGTCCAGTGGCGTTCTCCAGTGAGAGACCAATGAACGCGTTGGAAGGGATTCCTCCCACTTGGGCCACTACGCTGTAACCACGTTCTGTGTGGGGATGGAAATTGGCCGGAAATTCTTGGCCGGGCTGCAGGTCGACAGCTTGCGCTGAAGTTAGATCTGCCGCATCGGGATAGTATATGGGAGGAATCACTTCCGGCGGCGCGTTCCAACTCATTGCAGGCAGCACATGCCCAGCGCTATAAACGACATAATGGCCGGGCGTCAGCTCATCTATTCGAAAAGCCCCATTGTCATCTGTTGTTGATGCGTTTCGATATTGCCATAGCTTTCGTCCCTGTATGATCTGTTCGGCGATCACCTGCACTTGGACATTTTCAACCGGTTCGCCGCTGCTGTCAGTGACGTGGCCTATGATTCGGGCGCTGGGATACAACTTGAGTTGGAAGTCGTTACTGCCAGAGCCAATGGTGAACGATAGATTATTTTGCGGCATCCACTCGCTGGTTTGCAAAGAGCGGGAATCGAAGAAGCCAGGTTTCTGCAAGAAAAACATCACTCGGCCCTCCGGAAAATCGTCAAAGCGAAAGCGTCCGTCGGGTCCCGTCAAAGCGCTGGCCTGGACTTGCCCGTTCATCTGCACCAAAGCGCGCCGGATGGGTTCGCCGGTAACAGCGTTGTTCACTGTCCCGGTTACGGAGTGGCGCGGACCTTGCGGTTGAGCGTTGGGAGTCACTTGGAGCGCCTGAAGCCGGCCGCCGACACAAACGAGCGCCGGGGACAAGCACGCGAGTAGTGAAATCTGACACAGTGGCCGAACGTACCTCCTTACTCTGGCGGGCATGCAAACAAAAGCTCCGTATGGCCACTCATTGTCGCACGAAATTTCATCTGCATGCAGCGAGATGCCGCATGCTTTCAACTGCGGCGTCCTCATTGAATCCGTGCATGATTAACGAGTTCTGAAAGCCCACATTTCGCAAAAGGGAAATATACAGGGGAAAGTCGACGACTCCGCCGCCGAGAGCCGCATTGCCCAGTTTCCCATCGGCGGAGAATTCTTTTGCGTGCGCCAGAACAATATCTCCTCCCAAGAGATCGAAAGCCTCCCGCAACACACGGTCTTGTTGTGGGAGGTTCGAAACGGTCAGTAGATTGGCGGCGTCGATTAGGACTTTGACCTGTTTCGATTGAAGGGAATCGAGTAGCGTACGAGCCTTGCACGCGGTGTCTATGATGTTCGCTTGTTCGGGTTCAAAAGCGATGGTGACATGATGCTGCTCCGCGACGGTGGCCAGTGTGGACATGGCAGTCAGCATGTCGCGCCAAGCGTCCGCGCTTTCATTCTCGGGGTGTCTGCGCCACATGTCTTCCGGGTCGCGAGTGCCGGTGGATACACTCAACATACTCGTTCCCAAATGTTTGGCTGACTGCGCCAGGAGAGTAAAACGATCAAGGCCTTGGCGACGGATGTGTAGGTCTGGGTGGATGATGTTGAAGGTGGCGGAGAGCACTTCCAGGGTGAGGTGGCGGTGATCGAATTCGTGGCGGATTGCGTCGCAGTGAGCTTCGCTCAGATCGCTGGATCCCGCGTTGAATTGCACATGCGTGATACCAAGGTCACGGACCGCGTCCAGCATTTCGCCAAGGGTTGGGCGAACGAAGATCTTACTGAAGATGCCAAGGTTCATGACTAGAGCGTCACGGTCTGACCCGTTTCGACTGACTTGGCAACGGCGAGTATCGCTCGGACGCTAGCCAAGCCATCATGCGCATTGGCTCCCGTTTGTGGCTTGCCATGCAAAATGACATCGGCGAAGGATTCCAGCTGCAGCTTGTAGGTAAAGGCATCGGCGCCAAGGGGTTTGCGGTATATGCCATCTTTGATAGAGAAGCATTCCACGTCGCCCGCTTTGAAATACCATGGCAGAGGAAGCCTTCCACGTACGCTGCCAAATTCTCCGGTAATCTGAAAGCCTTCTTCGAAATCTCCTCTCATGGGGACATTGAGATCGGCGTGACCGAGTGCTCCGCTCGCGAAATCCAACTCAATGAACCAACAGTGAGCGCCGAAAGACTCTTTATGCCGCGCGCGCAGCGCCAAAATTTCACCTCCCAAAAAGCGCGCAGTGTCTAGCAAGTGGCTTCCATGTGTCAGCAGGTAATAGCGCTGCCGGTCGCTCTTTGGGTCTCCGTGGGGGCGTGTGGCGCCGAGGCTGGTCTGAGTGAGCGGTTGGAGATTGTCAGTCATTACATAACGCGCCGTCGAATCGTAATACCAACCTTTGTATGACTGCATCTGACCGAGTTCGGTGGCGACGAATTGATGGGCGAACACCACGCCGGGATCGAAGCGCCGGTTGTGGCCGACTTGGAGCACGAGCTTGCTCTCGTCCACTGCCGCGCAGAGGTTTGCACTTTCTTCAACAGAGATACCGAAGGGCTTTTCCACCAGGACATGCTTGCCGGCAGCCAGTGCCTTTAGGCTCAGGGGAGTGTGGAATTGATCGGCGACGGCAATCAGTACGGCATGCACAGCGGGGTCGGCTAGCATTGCGTCGAATTCGACGAAGGTCTTGTCTGGGCGGTATTGGGTGGCCGCGCTATCAAGCAGGTCGCGAGCCGAATCGCAGATTGCGTAAGTGCGGATATTGCGCGCTTTTTGGCAGGCTTCGAAATGCGCGACTTGGGAAATGGGGCCCGCGCCGAGAATGCCGATATTTAGGAGGTCCGGTTCTTTTTTCAAGTCTCTTGACGCGCCGCTAATCCGCGGCTGCGGCCTGTGTGAACTGAGTTGAAATATCTCCCATGAAACTGTCTGCGCCGAGGGTACCCACCATAAGACACAGCTGCTGGCCGGTTGCCGACATCAGTACGCCATCATAGCGTGTCGACCCCAAGTTGAAACTAACTGATAATATGCTGCTTGGATTATGGTGACCTCGCTTCGTATTTTTCGCGTTCTGCCTGCACTTGTCTGTGTGGCTATCGGTTCGCTCGGCTTTGCACAGACCGCTTCGGATACTGCGTCGCAGCCGGCTCGATCTTCCCCCGAATGGCTCAAGTCCGGCACTATCTATCAAGTGTTCCCGCGCTCCTTTTCACCCGAAGGGACGTTGGCGGGGGTGACGGCCCGGTTAGACGAACTGCATAGCCTGGGCGTGAATATTCTTTGGCTCATGCCTATTCATCCGCTAGGGCAACTCAAGAAAAAGGGCACGCTCGGAAGTATGTATGCGGTGCGCGATTATTACGCCATTGATTCGCCGCTCGGCGGCAAGGAAGATTTGCGCCGGCTCGTGCAGCAAGCCCACGCACGGCAGATGAAACTCATCATCGATATTGTGGCTAACCATACCGCGTGGGACAGCGTAATGATGGCCCACCCCGACTTTTACAAAAAAGACAAGCAGGGCCGAATTACCTATCCGTATGACTGGACCGACGTGGCTGCGCTTGATTATTCCAATCCCAAACTGCGCCGCTATATGCTGGACATGCTTGTCTATTGGATCAAGGAATTCGATCTGGATGGCTATCGTTGCGATGCGGCCGGTGAAGTGCCTACTGAGTTTTGGGAGCAGGCGCGCGCGGAACTGAATCGTGTCAAGCCTGACATTATGCTGCTGGCGGAAGCCTCCAAGCCCGAGCTTATGCGTAATGCGTTCGATATCGATTACTCTTGGCCGTTGCTTAATACGCTAAATGACGTTGTGATGAACGGTGAACCGGCGACGGCGATTCGCACGGTCATCGAGCAGCAACGGGCTTTATTCCCTACGGGTGCTCTTCATATGCGAGTGAGCGACGATCACGATGAGCTGCGCGCCGTGACTCGTTATGGCTATCGGGGTGCGATTGCTGTTTCGGCGCTGCTATTCACGCTTGACGGAGTGCCGCTTATTTACAACGGCATGGAGGTGGGTGATTCCACACAGTCGCGCGACCCTGCGTTATTTGAGCCGCAAACAATATTCTGGCCAGCCGCGCAGTGGCATCCTGATGATCCGAAGTTCTATGCGGCCATGGATTCGCTGCGCAGCCAGCATCCGGCTTTGCAACAAGGGCAAACTGTTTGGCTGCATAATTCCGATGAGCAGCACGTGGTTAGTTATCTGCGGCGGTCGGGGTCGGAAGAGTTTCTGGTGGTGGTTAATCTTTCCAATACGCCGTTTCGAGGGACGATTGAGTGCGATAGCCGAAATTGGAAAGGAATTGAGCTTGCTTTGGCAACGCAAGGACAGATGGCGCTGCCGTTTGTGGCGCTCGATGCGTTTGGGTTTCGAGTTTTTCAAAGGGATGCTAAGTAGTGGGGACACTTGTCGCAGACTTTGTGGGAGGTTGGCTTCGACGTAATGGCGACGTAATGGTGTCTGACCGGTCAGCCCCCTTTTTTGGGCGAACTGCTTTGGGGCGCTGCCGCGCCGGATGCGGAGTCGCATGGGACACGGCCGCTGACCTGCGTAACCGGGGAGACAGCCTATCTTCCTCCCTCCAAGTCAACTGCGAACGCGCCGTCCCATTCTACTGTCTCCGGTATTCTCTCAGCCTTCGTGATGAACGCGCAATACTCCACATCCACCTTGCTTTGCGCCGGCACCCAGCGGTAAGCGGGTACTCCGAACAACGATGCGCGCTCGACCATTTTGCGGCGGGATTCGACGAAAGGCGAGACGCCAAACTCCATACCGCACGTCATCGCCTTACCGTTCCATGGCGGTTCAGCGCGGAGATAGAGCTCTTCCCAACGGGCCATCCAGGGAAAATCGTTCTGCTTCCACACATAGCCAAACGCAACTTTTGTGGAAGGCGACCATGCCACAAAAAACGCCAGCGCGCGTTTTGGGTCCATCAAATGCGTTGTGAAACCGCCTGAGCTTGGCCCTTTTGTGTAGGTTCGAAAGTCTTCAGTCCCGCCGGTTTTCAACGGACAAAAGGGCCAGTCAAACTCGGCATCGGGCACATAGGGGCCAAGGTTGTCGTTGAAACTCGCATCGCCGACCTTGGAACGTGTGGCAGGCATGCGGAACTGTGTGCTTCCCGATTGCAGAAACGGCGGACCCAGCGTGACGTGCTGTGTCCAGGCTATGGGCCGGTCGCTCGCCGACAGATTTTCCACGGTCTCCGAGAGGAGTATGACGGAGGAACCAGCCGCTAATTTGATCCGACGGCTAAAACGTAATTGCGCCAAGTTCAGTGTACCCGAGAGCGTTATCTCAGAGTCGCCGCCTGAAGAAATTTCGTATGGAATCACCGGGCCTTCGCCATGCACGGGCATGCCCGCCGCAGCTTCTTCCACGCTGGGGCCGCCGAACGTATCCAGGCAAATGCTATGACCCAAGATACCGGAGAGCAACGGCGCTTCATTGCCAGCGCCGTATTCGGGGTGTTTTGCGTAGTCGTGCGTGCTGGGTTCGATTGACGGCCAAGGAGGAGTCCAAAGCGGGTTTACGCCGGAGGGGTTGTGCAGAATCTCCGCAATGTGACCACCCTCTAGGGTTGCGCTTACGCGCACCCGCTCGTTCTCCAATTGCACGACGCGGCGATTCCGAAACATAGCCTCTGTCATCAAAGAAAGCCTCGAAGACCTTAATTACCTTAACAGAGACTCGCCGTGTACGACGCTGACGCAATGACGAACAGTTCGTTAGCGCCGTCCTCCGCCGCCTCCACGACCTCCGCCGCCACCGCGCGCAGCAAAACCGCCGCCGAAGCTGCGCCCACCGCCTACATAACCACCGCCGCGGGCATAACCATAGCCGCCTCGACCGTAACCGTAGCCATAGCCACCGCGACCGTAACCATAACCGTAGCCACCTCGACCATAACCGTAGCCGCGATAGCCATAATAGCCGCGGTACGGATAACCCCAATAACCGTAGCCAGCAAAGTACGGGTACCCATAGTACGGATAGTAGCCCGAGTAACAGTATGCATTGACATAGGGATTGCAAGCATAGGGGGAGGCGTAGGCGTAAGGATACGGGTAAGCGGGACCGACCGATACTCCGAATCCAACTTGCGCCCGCGCAGGCGTCAGGCTCGCCAGCAAGAGAAATAAACCAAAAAACGTGAACGACAAAAGCACCGAGCGTTTGAACATAATAGAATTGAACCTCGACACTACATAGACGCGCAAATACGCTACAGGGGTTCTACGGGATTCAGGTTATCATCACTTTGCCATGCCCGATACTCACGAAATAACCGGCAGACGGTTCCTTGGTCTTCTCTTGCTTCGGACACTGCTGGCACTCGCCATCGCGGTGGCGCTTGTCTATGCCGCGGACGCAGCCGTCTTGCGTTACCGCGCTGCCACGAACCGTAACGCCTTCAGCACCGTCACCGTCCGCCCCTACTACGCCGTCCCGCGCAAAGATAAAAAAATCGAATATATGTACGACGACCCACGCGACGAAACCTGTGTCAATTCACTTTTCCCTCACATGGGAGATTCTCCTTGCTGGTATCTACGCGGCCATAAGGACGAGCAACTTCCAGACTAACAACCATCCAGCAAAGAAAAAGAGACGCACCGAAGCGCGCCTCTGGAAACGTTTTCACTTTAAAAAACTGAGTCGTGTCTATTGGCCAGCACTCATGGGAGAGGCGCCTTCAAACAGGATCTTGGTATGTGTCCCCCCGAAGCGGACCTCGGACAACTTACCTTGGTCTTCGTATATCAGCGAGGTGGTAGGAAACTTGTTGGCATCGGTCTCTTCACGCGCCGGCACCTCAATGGTTTGCTTCCCTTGTTTAATCACTGCATTTCCATTTTCCAGCGATACCTTGTAATCGCCGGCCTTCAAAGTCTTGCCTTCAACAATTGAATCTTGACTTAGGGTCATCTTGAATGTGTTGCTGGCCGCGAAGGCGGTTGCGGCTAGAGCGACGAAGCTCAAGAGTAGTGTCTTTTTCATAGCGTATTTCTCCTTGCAATCAATCACGCTTCACTAGCGCTTACGAAGATAGAGACGGAGAACTATCTAGCTGTCGTTACCCGAGGCGAGTAAAATCGGCTAAAGTATTTTGTGTCAACTAATTCAATATGAGTAAGTTATATTAATTACTAATTCACGTCTTGCAACACGCCTTTGGTCAATCCAGGACGCTAGCCTGATCTTCGAGCAAGCGTGGGTAACCGTCGCGTTCTTCCTCGTTCACATCCTGCCTGCAAATTCGAGCAGGCGTCCACGAACCGAAGCCAGCGGCGGAATCGGCAGATGTCCCACCCCAAAGCCGGAATCGCCGATTTTAACGGAGCCAACATCGCCGGGCCCGAGATCAGATCCTGCCGCCATTTGAATTGTCTTTGTCGAACCATTTTTTGTCATGTTAGCTGCGCTCTGGGGGCATCTCCGAAATCGCTGCCCTAAAGTTTGCAGGCGACCTCCAAGATCGTCATTAAATTTGCCGAGCGAAAAGGACAGTACTTTTAGTAGCGTACTCGCATCTAACGACAGATGCCCGTCCCGGCCGCACGAATCCGCCAGATCAACTCCGCCGCGATGCGACCCGACCGCGCCTACGTTCTTTACTGGTCGCAAATGAACCGTCGCGTGTATTCAAACCACGCTCTGCTCTACGCCGTCGAAATCGCGAACCATCTCAATCTACCCGTCCTCTTCTACGAAGCTCTGACGTGCACCTATGAATACGCCAACGACCGTCTCCACACGTTCATCCTCGAAGGTGTGCCCGAAACCGCCCGCCGCCTCCAAAAAGCGGGCATCGGTTACGTCCTCTATTTGCGTCGCACGAAGTCCGACCCAAACGACACTTTCTACACGCTCGCTGGGAATGCGGCCGCCATAGTGACCGATGATTACCCCACCTTCATCGCCCGCACACACAACTCCAGTGTCCCCGCTAAACTCGATACCGCCTATTACGCCGTCGATTCGAGCTGCATTGTCCCCATGAGTGAAATTCCTAATCGGCAATACGGCGCTTACACAATTCGTCCTCGCCTTCATCGCCTCCTCCCGATCTATCTGACTCGAACAGACCATCCCCGAGTCAAGCATCGCTTCACTGGTGTAGTTCCTAAGTTCCACACCGAAGTCACTCCGGCGAATATTAAGCAGCTAGTCGCATCGTGTCAGATCGATCATTCCATCTCTCCGTCGAGTGAGTTTCAAGGAGGTAGCCTCGCGGCTGAGAGACTCCTCAAAACATTTCTCGAACACAAGCTGCGCCAATACGCCACTGGCCGCAACGAGCCATCCGAGAATGCGACCTCCCACATGAGCCCGTACCTCCATTTTGGCCACATCTCCGCACTCGAGATCGCCCTCCAGGTCATGGAATACGCCAAAGAACACAAACTCATCGCCGACGAGTATCTGGAAGAACTTATCGTTCGGCGCGATCTCGCGTTCAACTATGCGCGTTTTGTGGAAGACCCGGGCGATTTAAGTAATCTCCCCGAATGGTGCCAGCTCAACATGCGAAAGCACGCCAAAGACAAACGTGACCCCGTATATTCCCCGCAACAATTCGAGCGCGCCGAAACCCACGACGAACTCTGGAACGCCTGCCAGAAGGAAATGCTCCAACGCGGCAAAATTCAAGGGTACTACCGGATGTACTGGGGAAAGAAAGTCATAGAATGGTCTCGCACTTATCAGGAGGCCGCTCAGACCATGATCGATATTCACGGCCGCTATGCCCTTGATGGGCGCGATCCCAACACGTACGCCAACATTTTCTGGTGTTTCGGCTTGCATGATCGCCCCTGGCCCGAACGCCCGATCTTCGGAAAAATGCGCTATATGTCTCTCGATGGCATGAAACGCAAAACCGACACCCGCGCCTACATTGATGAGATAAACGGCCACAGCGCGCGACAACAAAAGCAACAGCCGCTATGGACTTCCTGATCACCGGCGCCACCGGCTTCATCGGCCAGAAACTCGTCGGTCAGTTACTCGCTCGGGGCGATTCGGTGAATTATCTCGCGCGCCATCGCAGCCAGACACTTGATCCGCGCGCCGCCTTTCACAGCTGGGACGGCAGCAACTCCGCCGCGCCCGTCGACAGCCTACCCCGTCTCGATACCGTAATTCATCTGATGGGCGAGCCCGTTGCCCAGCGTTGGACCCCGAAGGTGAAAGATCGTATCCGCCGCAGCCGTATTCAAGCCACGCGTGGCCTGGTTTCCGGCATCGCATCTCTGCGCTACAAGCCGTCGGTTTTGGTTTCGGCTTCGGCCGTGGGCTACTACGGCAATCGCGGCAGTGAGGTTCTGACGGAGGCGAGTATGCCCGGGGCCGGTTTTCTCGCCGATGTGTGCATTAATTGGGAATACGAAGCTATGCGCGCCCGTGATCTCGGCCTGCGGGTGGTTATGGTTCGTATCGCCACCGTTCTGGGTCGCGATGGCGGCGCTTTGGCGCAAATGCTCCCTCCCTTTCGCTGGGGCGTGGGCGGTCGCTTTGGTAACGGGAAACAGTGGATGCCCTGGATCCACATCGACGATCTTGTTCGTCTCCTCCTTTTCGCCGCCGATAGCAACGTGAGAGGCGCCCTTAACGGATCATCTCCCCAACCTGTTACCAACGCCGAGTTCACTCGCACGCTAGGCCGCGCTATTCATCGGCCGACACTCTTGCCAATCCCTCGTTTCGCCGTTAATCTGGCGCTTGGCGAAATGTCGGATTTTCTCTTCGACAGCCTCCGGGTCGTGCCCGCCGCCGTCGAGAATGCCGGCTTTCGTTTCGAGTATCCAGAGTTGGGCCAGGCGCTGGCGGAAATCGTGGGTAAAGGGGTAGCAACGGGGCCGGTGCGAAAGCCTTAAGCGCCCACTAATGGCGGGTGTGCGACACAAAAGTGGAGTGAGCACAGCAGCTTACGTTGCACCCCTGGCGGTCGCGGCTCAGCCTGACCTGCCCGCTACGCTCAGAGTTCTGCGCTTGCCCTTGCATTTCCACGGGAGCGCCTAGCGAGCCGCCATGCTATTCTGAAGTTCTATGGCAATCCCGAATATCAAGCGCTTTCGGCCCTTTTGCCCGACCTGCAACGAATATTACACTTTGATGGCGATCCTGCCTAAGGATGCCGATGTCGATGCGTATCTGAACGACGCTGTCGCGCGGCACGATCATAAGGCTTTCGCGGAAGCCAAAGACAAGAGAAACAAAATCCGCGTCGGTCAGCAGAAGCAGAAGAAGGCTAAGTAAGTTTCAAGAACCCGCCTTTGGCCCCACTGTTTATGGAGCCGGGCGGGTTTGTTGTAACACGTGGGCAGCTCGTTTGGCGGTGATCGACACCTCTCCGTCGGGATCGTTTCCGAGCTGGGTCAAAGCCGGTAAAAGATCGGCACTGTGGCTCTCAGCGAAAATCCAACAGAGCGAGGTTTTCTGGGTGCGCGTCGCCTCCGGCAGCGTCTTCGCAATGTTCTTGCGCACTTCGTCGCGGTGAATCAATTCCTTCAAATAAGCGTCGGCCGCACTGGACCTGGAACCAGAATTCAGATTTTCCACCAAGTACAGTAGCGGGCTGAACTCGTCGGTCGAAACGTTGCCTTCGTTCACCAGGGCGAACGCCGCGCTCAAATGTACTCGCCAATCGGCATTCGTTTGGTCATAGCTGGCTTGTAGTGTGGGCGTATCTTCCGGCTCCCGGAGGCGGCCTAGACCTTCCAGCGCCGCCGCACGCAATTCCGTGTCACTATTTACAACGTATTGCCGGAAAATCATCCGGTCCTCCGTTATCGCCAACATCGCCAAAGCCGACAGCGCCGCCCGTCTGATTTTTAGATTTCGCGCATTCTGTATCGCATACCGCACGTCGGGCGCGGCCTCCTTGCTGCCCAAAACGCCGACCGTCTCCAGCGCCGTCACCTGCGTCCGTTCGTCTAAATCGCGCACCAGGAACGCAACGCTCGGTCCCGCGCTTGGATCGTGAATTTTCTGCAATGCCACCAAGCTTTGAAAGATCAGATCGTTGTCCTTAGCCCGCACCGCCTGCAACAGCGCCGGCACCGATATTTTGAGCCGCAATACGCCAGCGGCTAGGGCTGCGTTCGCGCGCGGCGGCATTTCGGGCCCAAAATTGATTTCCGCGGTGATTGACTGAGCCACGTCGTCTCGCACAGTGACATCTTCATCAATCTCGCTGTCATTCCGCGACGAGAAGAACGATTTCACCTGCCTCACGGAATGCGTGACGTTGCCGCTGACGTAGCCAGGCAGATAGACGTTCACAATCCCATCCGTTGCTCGCACGCGTACTTCACTATCCACGTCGCGCGAGGCGGAAATCAGCGGATCGATACTCCGCGATCCACCCATTTTGACGATTGCCTTTACGGCCTCCACCCGCACCGCACGATCATGATCGTGCAAAAATCCGGCCAGTTCGCTCATGCCCCCGGCTTTGCCCTTTTCGATTTCGTGAATCCGGGCAATTTGCGCTTTGTTGTTGTTTTCTTGATTGGAGTCTGGACCGTTTGGCTGCTGACTGTTTTGCTGTTGACTAAAGAGAAGGAGCGGAAGAACACACCCACACCCCACCTTCCAAACTGGAGGTATTCGCATGATTTGAAGTTACCCCGTCTTAGCGGAGAACTTCAATGATTGTTTTGTGGGGGATCAGGCCGGCTTCGTAACCCAAGTCGAGCAGTTTTTGGGCCGCTTGGGGCACAATCTCGCCGCCATCCTGGGTGTGATGATTGACATACATACCCACGAATTTTTCGGCCAGTGGAGCTTCCATGTCGCGGGCAAATTGCATAGCGTACGCGAGAGCTTCCTCGCGATGATCCAGCGCGTATTGAATGCTTCCCCTCATCATGCGGCAGGCTTCATGGGCAATCTCCGGGCTGAGGCCGCG
>PMSX01000322.1:0-6757 GCA_003167495.1 Bryobacterales bacterium
ATGAAATTCTGTAGTTCGCGAATATTGCCCGGCCAGTCGTGCGCTTTGAGGGCCGCCACCACTTCATCGGGAATCAAATCAATGGGCTTGTTGAGGCTGGCAGCAAATTTTGCGACAAAGAACTCCGTCAGCGGCAGGATGTCCTGAACGCGTTCCCGCAACGGAGGCAGGCAGATGGGAATTACGTTTAACCGGTAGAACAAGTCTGCCCGAAACAGCTTCTTGCTCACGAGTTGTCCGAGATCCTGGTTTGTCGCCGCCACGACCCGCACGTTGACCCGGACGGTTTGGCCGCTACCCAAACGTTCGAACTCCCGTTCTTGCAAAGCGCGAAGGAGTTTGGGCTGAAGTTCCAACGGCATGTCGCCAATCTCATCCAGAAAGAGTGTGCCCCCATCGGCCATCTGAAATCGCCCCTTGGTTTGCGCCCACGCGCCCGTGAAAGCGCCTTTTTCGTGGCCGAACAGCTCGCTCTCCAAAAGCGCGCTCGGAATCGCCGCGCAGTTCAGCGCCACAAAACGGTTGTTACGGCGAGGGCTGGCGTCGTGAATAGCTCTCGCAATCACTTCTTTTCCGGTGCCCGTTTCGCCCTGAATCAAAACAGCGGAGTCCACCGGTGCAATTCTATTCACGTCTGTGAGCACAGCCTGGAATTTCGGACTGGACCCGATCAAATCTAAAGTAGTCATTGTCTTCTCCTTTTTTCGACTAATAGCGGTTTAGACCATCAGCGGAAGGTCACCTGCGCCTTCCGCCGCAACTCTGTGACAATCCCGTCAGATGTGGACTTGGATAAAAAATAACTTCCGAATATTTTGCCAGATCATTTTCTTCTGTGTCACTGATTGTGGCGGTAATCCCGCCTGGTGTCGCCCCCAGATCGTTCTCGATCCGCTCCCCAGATGGTTGTGAGTCTGATCCCTCTCTAGAGGGACGGCTTCCCACCCCGAGTGCGATCTCCCATTTTGAAGCGCTTTCTTCCGAAAAGGCGAGCGTCGATGGACCATGCTCCAGGGCCGAGCATCGCCAAACCAGCGGTTAGCACCGCCAAGAAGATGTGAATCAGGCGGTTGTCCGGCTGTGAAGAATTGAGCGAGAACGCGATCAATAACTCATCAATCGCGGTGAGCGCTCCCATTACCGGCGTCCACAAGCCGGCGAGCAGAAAGATGCCCCCGGTCGCCTCGATGAAATCCGAAGCGACCGCGATTGGTGCTCCGAGCGTGCCAAAGAAGCGGCTGATGCCGAGATAGATTACAGCGATACCGACGCCAAGCCGGACCAGCAAGAGGCCGAACCCGGGCCAGCTATTAGGAAAGGTCGAAAATAGACGTTGCAGAATGCATCCTAGCCTAATGCTATGGAACTTGCACCAAGCTTCGACACCCCAGAAAGCGCTCTTGGCTATCCCACTTTCGAGGGATACGTGCGCCTCTATAAATCTATAACTCCGCGCTTCAGTGCTATCGTGACGGCATGAGTCCGGTCGTTTGCGCCAAGTTTGGGGAGAATATTCTTGACGTGATGCTTAACAGTTTCCTCCGTAAGGCCTAACTGCGTAGCAATCTCCTTATTCGTATTGCCAGCGGCGATTAGCCGCAGTACGTCTGTTTCCCGTGGGGTCAATGAGTCATCGGTGGCATGCTCCGCGATTTCGGCGGCAGCCTCAGAAGACAGGCGCTTTTGGCCAGCATGGACAGCACGAATTGTCTCGAGGAGTTCCTTTCGCAACATATCCTTTAGTAGGTACCCTCGTGCGCCGCTCCTTAGGGCGCGAGAAACCTGAACATCACCGGCATAGCTTGTTAGTACGATGATTCGTGCCTCCGGGAATTCGCCGCGAATTGCACTCAACGCGTCGATGCCGCTCATCTCCGGCATTTGCAAGTCCATCAACGTAACATCTGGACGGTGCGTTCGGAACTGTTCGACCGCCTCACGTCCGTTGGAGGCTTCCGCGATCAATTCCATATCCGATTGCCTCGCGATCAGCGCAGCGATGCCTTCACGGACGACGGGATGGTCGTCTACTGAGAGAACTCTGATCACAACTTCACCCTGCCTTTTCCGGGAGCACCCGCAAACGGGAGCGACCCGGCCGTTTATCGTAAGCAATCGATCCTGCGATACTCAAATCAATCTCCGTCCCGGCTCCGGCTCCGCTCCAGATATCCAGCTTCGCTCCGATCTCCGCTGCGCGTTCACGCATTCCAGGCAGACCGTAGTGGCCCGCACGACCGTCTTCCAGGATTGCGGTTGCTATGCCTTCTCCATCATCACGAATTCGCAACCGAAACAATTGTTGGCCGTAGGTAATCTCCGCTTCGATGTGATGTGCCCGGGCGTGGCTGAAAGCATTTCTCAGCGCTTCCCGAGTAATGCGGTAAACCTCGTCTCGCACGATCGGATGCAATTCTCGCGTCTCGCCTTCCACTAGCAACTCGAACGTCGCGGAGTTTCCGCTCGACAATTCGTCGCCCATGGTTCTGATCGCGCGCGCCATATCGTTGGTGACCAGGGTAGACAAACGCAAATCGTGAACAGCCTTCCGGCTCTCGGCGACCACCTGATCCCCGCGGTCGAGCGTCCGTTCCAGTTCGTCCTTTACTTCTCCCGGTGGAAGCGATTCATCGATTGCTTGCAATCGCAGCATCAGCCCTTGGAAACCCTGCAACAGCGTGTCGTGCAGATCGCGGGCCAGGCGGGTTCGCTCACCGACGCGCTCCTCCAGTCGCATGTTGAATTCCCGTGCGACCTGATGAAGGCGGTATCGGAATAAGCTCCATAGCAAAGCCAGAAAAGCGAATGCATATGCAGTTTGGAACCACCATGTGTTCCACCAGGGAGGCAGGATGATGATTTCAAGTTCTGCTCCAGGTTCACTCCATTGGCTGCGGTTCGTGGCGCCTTGCACACG
This sequence comes from Bryobacterales bacterium, assembly GCA_003167495.1. Lineage (GTDB taxonomy): Bacteria > Acidobacteriota > Terriglobia > Bryobacterales > Bryobacteraceae > Bog-105. The sequence continues at coordinate 2,918 of PMSX01000322.1, forward strand.
AAAGCGATATTTCCCGGCGGGAAGAGCGTTGTAGGTCAAGGTACGTCCGTCGCTCCCGACTTCAATCCACGAATTGTCCCGACTCTCGAGCATGTAGCGATAACGGTTTGCCGGCGAATTGGAATACGCAAGTGCTGCAAACGTCAGCGAGAACCCGCTTTGCTTATGCGAGAGGATGATCTGCGGGGCGTACGAAATGGCTTGCGGCGTAATTTTGAGCGCTGGTGAATGTGGGTTCCCCAACAGCCGGAAGTCCGTAATCACGGTTGGGGGCGCGTAGTTGCTCTCCGGAATAGCTTCGGGGACAAACGTTGTCGCTCCACTGAATCCGGAAAAAAACATCCGCCCGCTCCCGGTACGCAGGCAGGCGCCCGTACCCTCCATCTCCGGACCCGGAAGACCCTCGGCTGTGGAGAAGTTACGGAATATCCTGGTTGAGGGATCGAAGCTGGAGATGCCTTTCGTTGTGTTCATCCAGAGCTTGCCGCGTGTGTCCTCGAGCACACAATCGACTGCGCTGCTCGCCATCCCGTCCCGGGCATCATAAACAGTGAAACGTTTCGTCGCCGGATCGAATTCGTTAAGGCCGTTTGACGTGGCCACCCACACTGCTCCAGTAGGTGCGATATGGACCCAGTTAACTACGCCGTCGCTTAAACCGCCTAAGGCGTCACTACTGGCAAAGGTCGTAAACTGCATTGTTTTCGGATTGAAATGTTGCAGGCCAAAACCGTATGTCCCGAGCCAAAGATCGTGTTGGGTGCCCTCGGCCAAAGCAAGATAGATCTGTTCGCGGGCGCGTGGATTGGCTCTGAAAGTTGTAAAGCGATCTGTCCGAGCATCGAAACGATCAAGTCCATCCCAGGTAGCAGCCCACAGCGTCCCATCGTGATCCACCAACAGTCTGTCGACTAAGTTGTTACTCAGCGACGAAGGATCGTTTTCGTTGTGCCGGTAGCTCTTCCAATGGCCGCTTTGGGGATCGAGCCGGAAGAGCCCATTGTTGGACGTCCCGGCCCAGATGAATCCAGCACGATCTTCAACGACGCTGATTACGTCGAAAGGTACACCAGGCTTTACGCCTACAAATGCAGTTTTGTTTCCCGAAGGATCGATGCGGTATAACGCGGGGCTTGTTCCGATCCATAGATTTCGGTGACTGTCTTCGTAAAAACACCCGGCTCCATTTTCTTTTTGCTTTAAGCTCAAAGGCTGAAACGGCGCTGGAACGGGGGAAAAACGTTGCAGGCCGCTCCTAGGAAGGGCTACCCAGATGCTTCCATCGCGATCTTCAAACAAGGTTGTTATGCGATCCTCCGCGAGGCCGTCGGAATTGCCGGGCCTATTCGTGTAGCTAGTAAATCGGCGGTGTTCGCGATCAAACTTCAGCAGGCCAGATCCCTCCGTCGCAAGCCAAAGATTTCCATGCCGGTCCTCCACCATCGCAGCCACACCGCTAAAAGCCGTGCTTAATGTGTCCCCTGCGTGAAAGGTGTAATAGGTAAGGACGTTCCGTTCGCGATCGAACTTCGCGAGCCCATTGCCCGTACCGTAGATGATCCAGAACTCCCCTTCCCGGTCTTCGTAAAAGGATAAGTCGCGCGACGCCGTGTGAAGGGGGATGGACAATTTGACGTGGCCGCTGGCGCGATCAAACTCATACATCCCGTAAGGCTCTCCAACCCAGAACCTCCCAGCTTTGTCTTCAGCGGCGAAAACGACGTGATTGTCTGGAAGGCTCTCCGGGTCGCTTGCGTCGTGCGTGTAAACGCGAATGTTCCCGCTGTGCTGATCAAGCTGGTACAACCCCCTGTCGGTCGAGAACCACAACAAGCCTGAGCGGTCCTGGCTAATCCGCTTGACCATCGGCACCGCAAAATGGAGGAAGGTCTCCGTCTTAGGATCGAAGCGATCGACGGACTGCTCGCAGCCGATCCACAATGCGCCGTCGCGATCCTTGAACAACGACTCGATGTCCACGCCACTGAGGCTGTGAGGGTTGCCCCTTTCGTGCATAAATACCTTGAACATGTAGCCGTCGAACCGGTTAAGTCCAAATAGAGTGCCGAACCACATAAATCCCAAATCGTCCTGCACGATGTTCGTGACTCGGATTTGCGAAAGCCCCTCAGCAGTCGAGATGTGCGCGAAACGAATGTCCGTAGCGTAGTCGACGGACAGTTTCAGAGGGACGGGATTAATGTGAGCTTCTGGCACTTCCGCGTGACACTCGGTAACGCCGATCAAAAAAACCGCCAAGCTCAAACCGGCTCGGATGGAAAAGGATCTCAAAGCGCTCTTTCCCTTTTGGGACCGCACTGAAACCTGTTTTGTGTGACTGGGAGTGATGCCCTGTTAGGAACGCCGGTCATCGCCACCTGCCCCTGCGGAACAAATCTGACTTCGTAAGCGATTCTGCCGTGAAAGTGAGTTGCACCTCAGTTCCCGCACCCACTTTGCTCCGAAACGCCAGTTGTGTCCCAATTCGCTGTGCCCGCTCGCGCATCCCCGATATGCGCCAATGTCCAGGTTGTCAGCCGTCCTCAAGAATCTTTGGGTCGATCCCCTCTCCATCATCGCTGATACGCATTCTAACTGATTCTGATCATAATGGATTTCCACCTCGATGTGGCCGGCAGCAGCGTGCGCGAAGGGCAGCGAATGCCTCAAATCAGGCAAGTGATAAAGACGGCCTTCGATAGAGGTGGGGACGGGAGACGGCTCAAATCGGTAATCTCTGTCTCCAGCTCCACCATTTCGCAAAAGCCTGCTTGCAGGCCTTTTGTTATACCTTCCTCGACCCGTTTCTTATTCGCCCCTTGGCACTTGGGATATACTTTCACTTCTTTCACAAACGCTAAGGAGCGTTTATGTCCATTGCTCTGGTTACCGGCTGCAGTACTGGAATCGGTTTCGCGACAGCGGTAGCGTTGGCGCGGGTGGGCCACGAAGTTTTTGCCGGTATGCGCAACCCCACCAAGTCGCCGGAACTCGCCGAGCTTGCCGCCAAGGAGAAGCTGTCGGTGACCGTTGTTCCGCTCGATGTTGATTCCGACGAGAGCGTGCGCAATGGAGTCCAGCAGATATTGGCCGCCGGGGGGAGCATCGATGTGCTGGTAAATAACGCCGGAATAAGCGGCCGCGGCCCTGTGGAAGAAGCCGATATTTCTCATTTTCGCGAGGTGATGGAAACCAATTTCTTTGGGGCCTTGCGATGCACACAAGCGGTTCTGCCTGGCATGCGCGAGAAGAAGTCTGGCCACATCCTGAATGTCAGCTCTGTTGCGGGGCGCATGGCACTTTCACCACAAGTCCCCTACGCCGCCTCAAAATTCGCGCTGGAAGCGATGAGCGAAATCCTGGCACAAGAGGTCAGGCGATTCGGAATCCTCGTAGCCATCATCGAGCCGGGCGTGATCGCCACACCGATTTTCAGCAAGACCCCACCCCGGCAATGGAGTAGCTATTATCCGCAATCGAAGCGCCTATTGACCCTCTTCCGGGCCTCTCTCCAGAACCCGACTCCGCCTTCAATTGTGGCTGACAAGATTGTGGAGATCGTGAAAACCCGCAACCACACGCTGCGCCACCCAGTGGGCCCGGACGCGCAGGGATTTCTCGATTGGCGGTCTTCCATGACAGACGAACAATGGATCGAATGGGTGGCAGTAGAGAGCGACGAAGAGTGGGCCCGTAACGTCAAACGGGATTTCGGTCTGGATGTCCAGCTTTGATGAGCGCCCGGCCTTTTTTGCTTTTGACGTTGCAGCCGAAACGTGGTAAAACGCTACGATAAAAGGAGGATAAAAACATGACAACTCTTGATTGGTCCCAATGTCC
>PMSX01000322.1:6846-10836 GCA_003167495.1 Bryobacterales bacterium
CGATGCTCATTCTCTTTGACCACGGCACACCCCGGAGCATTGCTCGCTGGTTTCAGGGTCACACCGTTATAGAAGCGATTGAAAGAGTTTGGGACAGGTTGAACAACGGCGCGTTGCTGGCGAACTCGACACATATAACCTGCACCCAAACTGGCCGCGACTGGACTGCGCAGCCCAAGCCATTTTGCCCACGGTGGCGGATTTCAGCCCCTCTGCCAGACCTCCCAAAACACGATCACAGAGCCGGAAAATAATTTCCTACCCGCCTATCCCATTCATCCCACAATACTTACCCCAATCCCCGCCCCATCAAATCACCCGGCCCCGCACGCCTCCTTGCCATTCTGACACCGAGAAGGAGTTACTTCGAACCATGTCAAACCGTGCCATCCGTCGCGCCGCCGAGCGCAAAGCTGCCAACCTCGCCGCCCAAGCCAGGACCGCCTCCGTCGGCGGCGAGACCAGCGACTTCATTGCCGCCGCCCTCGATTTCATCCCGCCAACCGCCACCGAACCCCGCGCCCTCTCCGACGCCCGTCTCGCTGCCAACCGCGCCAACGCCCAGCACAGCACGGGTCCACGCACCCAAACCGGCCAGGCAAAATCGAGCATGAACGCCCTGAAAACCGGACTCACCGGCCAAACTGTTCTGCTCCCCACAGAAGACGCCATCGTCTATCAGGCCTTCGTTGAAAGTATCTTCGATCATTGGGCGCCCGCAACCGACCAGGAAAATCGTCTCGTTCAACTCATCGCCGATACCGAATGGCGCATTCACCGCATCGCTCCTCTCGAAGCCGGCATATTCGCCGTCGCCCGCCTCGAACAACCCGATCTCTTCTGCGCCGAAACCGACACGCGAAAACGCGACGCTCTCGTCAACGCCAAAATCCAACTCCTCTATGAAAAGCAACTCAAGAACCTGGCCCTGCAGGAACGCCGTCTCCGCAATCATCATAAAACCGACACCGCTCAACTCGAACAATTGCAACAAGATCGCATCGAGAAACAACGGAGCGCCGAACAGGCCATCGTTGACGAGCACACAGCCGCCTTCAACCGCGCCGTCAAAATCGCCAATAACTGCCTAAAGTTCGGAACGGCCTTCGAACCAGCCGCCTTTGGGTTCGAATTTTCATTCGATGAATACAGCCACTACTGGGATCTCCAAAACGCCCAATACAAGCTCACCGAAGAGTTCTTAGACTTCCATCAAGTCATCGCCAGCCATCGCGCCACCCAAAACGCCGCCTAAATCAATCCAGCACCCGTCTGCGCCGTTCTTTCTCTCCAGTAACTCGCCCTCTATTCACACGAAAACCGCTAGCCGAGCCGCGACTGCGAAGAAGCGGCAACGTATTTTCGGAGCCCCGCGAGCTTCTATCTCCCGCAACCATCCCGCGCGGGATGGTCGGCCGCCAGCCGCCCCATCGCCACAAGTCACTACCCGTTCAATCCAGCACTCCGTCTGCGCCGTTCTTCTATCTCCTATCTCCCAGCCGTGCCGTTAGGCGGGGCTGACTCCTCCTCCTGCTTGATAAGCTAAAGCCTGATTCAATGCCCTATTTTCTAGTGCTGTTACAAACAACGCCGTCCCCCGCCGCCGGACCCTTTTCCGCGCTGGGCCAAGCCGTGCCCGTCGTTTTGATGATCGCCATCTTCTATTTCCTCGTCTTCCGCCCTATGCAGCGTCAGCAGCGAAATCAGAAGCAAATGGTCAAATCTCTCACCAATGGCCAAACCGTCGTCACCAGCGGCGGCATCATCGGTACCATTGTTGCGGTCAACGATGATACTCTGATACTGCGCATTAAGCCTGATAATTTGAAACTGCAGGTGGCGCGAAGCGCGGTTACCAGCGTTCTCGCCGCGGACGATGCAACTAAGAAATAGCGTCATGACCTGCCAGCAATCACAGCAGCAACAACGATGAAAACGAATCTACGCTACAAGTTCATATTTATCCTCGCGGTCGTCGTCCTTTGTATCTACGGCATCTTTGGCTTGCCGAAAAGCAAAGACGAACTCCTCGCCAATTTGCATCACAACATCAACCTTGGGCTCGACCTGAGAGGGGGTAGCTACCTCGTCATCCAGGTCCAACAGCAGGATGCCTTCAACCAGGAGGCCAGCGTGAATGCCGATCGGCTCAAAGAGGCCGCGCGCAAAGCCAATATCCCATTAGGCGAAGTCGACGTCGACCCAGCGAAAAGCATCGAAGATGCCAAGTCGGCCGCCATCGTAGTCAAAGGCGTCCCCTCCGCCATGGCCGGCAACCTCCGCAGCCTCGTAACGGAACAACTTCCGGAGTGGGTGCTTACGGCGCAAAACGCTACCGATTATCGGCTCACTTTGAAGCCCACCAATGCGTTAGCCCTTTGGAAGAATACGCTCGAACAATCCAAAAATACAATCGACAAGAAAATCAACGCCCTGGGTTTGACCGAAGCCACTGTCCAGCAGCGCCGTGAAGACGCCGATTCCGAATTGCTCGTGCAAATGCCGGGCACTGACGACCCCGCGCACGTAAAACAAATCATTCAAACAGCTGGCGTTTTGGAACTCTATGACGTCAAAAGTGGTCCGTTCGCCAGCCGTGAAGAGGCCTTGGCGCAGCAAGGCGGCGTCTTGCCCGTCGGTACGAAACTCATTGGCCAGCCGACGACGGGCGGCACGGTCTCAAAAAGCGCGGGGGTTTATGTAGTGACCCGTACACCGATCGTTCGCGGCCAAGACATCATGGATGCCAAGCCGGAAAACGGCACGATGCCGGGGACGTATAACACTGGCTTCGTCCTCAGCCAAGCGGCGGCCCGTCATTTCGCCGATTACACCGGTTCTCACATCGGCAGCTATCTCGCCATTGTTCTGGACGGCAAAGTCGTTGAGAACGCGATCATCAAAAACCAAATTAGCGACCAAGGTGTAATCGAAGGGCAGAATAGTCAGCAGGAAGCCAAAGATCTGGCTCTCAATCTCAAAGCGGGTTCCCTGCCGGCCAGTGTTAGCTACGAACACGAAAATACCGTTGGTCCATCGCTCGGCGCCGATTCCATTCGCCAAGGCTTTATTGCGGGCATCGCGGGAGTGCTGGCTGTCATTGCCGTTGTGCTCTTCTATTACAAAAAGAGCGGTCTCAACGCTGTCCTGGCCCTCGTGTTGAACGCCATTATCCTCATCGCCTGCCTAAGTTATTTCGACGCAGTTTTAACGTTGCCCGGTATCGCCGGCATTATTCTCACCATCGGTATGGCGGTCGATAGCAACGTGCTGATTTTTGAACGTATACGCGAAGAGTTGCGCGCAGGCAAGGCCGTTATCCCCGCCGTCGATGCTGGTTTCGGTAAGGCTTTCTTGACCATTATCGATACCCACATCACTACCGTCGTGTCTTGCGCCATTCTCTTCTTATTCGGTTCAGGCCCCGTCAAGGGGTTTGCCGTAACCCTGGTCATTGGTTTGATAGCCAACGTCTTTACTGCGGTTTTCGTTTCTAGATTTATTTTTGATTGGGAATTGTCGCGGCCGAAACCTGTGGCGTCGCTCAGTATTTGAGCTAGCCCGGTACTGTCCTCGTAAATTCCTCAGTGAGGTTCGGGAACATTTGTGAATAAGCGGTGTCTACCCTAAAGGATGCCGACCACCCTAAAAGTTAGATGGAAATTTTTAAGAAAACCAATTACGACTTTATCGGCAACATGTGGCCGTTCATCATCCTGTCACTGCTGCTTACAGTGGCCGGACTCGCCAGCCTCTGGCTCAAAGGCGGACCGAAGTACGGAATAGACTTCAATGGTGGCGCCTTTATGGATGTGACTTTCATCAAACGGCCTTCGGCGGAAGCCATTCGCTCCGCGCTGCGCCAAAAAATATCCGGCGAAATTGAAGTCCAGGAAGTCGGTGGCACCCAGGAAGTCCTCATCCAGACAGGTGCGCGTGACAACAAAGCATTGCAAACTGCGGGCAGTGATATGATTGCCAGCTTGAACT
>PMSX01000034.1 GCA_003167495.1 Bryobacterales bacterium
ATCGGCGAAATTCGCGAACAACCCGCAGGTTCCGTTCTGGTGACGACTCTCTACGGCGGCAGCCGTATCGTGGATATGCTCGTCGGCGATCCTCTGCCGCGAATCTGTTGATCGGAAGGCAGAATGCCCGAAGTAAGAAGAAAAATGGCAACGGATTGCCAGCTCGCCACGCAAATTGAACAGCGCCTCCTGGCGCGAAATCAGGTCCTGGAATCTTTTTTCGCGCGCGAAGCTAATCGGCTCGCTGTTGCGTGCCGCGAGATGTCCGACCGCTTTCTTCGCGGCGGCCGCTTGCTTGCCTTCGGTCAAGGCCCCTATGCGACGGACGCGCAACACGTCTCGGTCGAGTTCGTTCATCCCGTGATCGTAGGTAAGCGCGCACTCCCAGCGCTCGATCTTTCTATCCTTTTTCGGCCGTGGCTCGAAGCGATTGTCCGCTCCGACGATATCGTAATGGGATTCGGTCCGCCCGAAGGCGACCCGGAGGTCTGGGCCACCCTCGATGCTGCGCGGGCAGGCGGAGCGATGACGTTCGCGTTTCCGGGCCTCGAAGGTTCTTACAGCATTCCACCGGCAAATGCCGATCCGTTTATTCAACAGGAATTGGTCGAGGTCCTCTATCACACTCTCTGGGAGACGGTGCACGTCTTCTTCGAGCACCGTGAGCTGGGACACGATGTCGGCGCAGCCGAATTTCTCTACCCGTTCCTTGGACGCGAGAAGCAACCTACCGGCGATGTGATCGCCGAGGTAGCTAGTTCGATCCAAATGAAAGTGGCGGATGATGCAAAGCTGCGCGCGCAGGTGGCTGCCGAGGAGGCGGAACAGATCGGCAACGCCGCTTCCGCGATTTCGGAACGCATTCGCCGCGGCGGCAAGCTGATTATTTTTGGAAATGGCGGTTCGGCCACCGACGCCAACGATTGGGCCATCGATTGCGTTTTTCCTCCCGCGGGGTATCGGCCCGTTCCAGCAATCTCTCTATCCATGGAGCCCGCGAACCTGACTGCGATCGCCAACGATGTCGGACTCGAACTGATCTTTCTCCGTCAACTGATCGCGCACGGAAAGAGGGAAGACGTGGCTATCGGGATATCTACCAGCGGAGGCTCCCGAAATATCATTGTGACTCTCGAAGAGGCGCGGAAGCGGGGCTTGCTCACAGTAGCGCTGCTAGGCTATGACGGAGGAGAGATCCTGCGGCGCGGGCTGGCCGACTTACCGTTGGTAGTCCGATCCGATTACATTCCGCGAATTCAGGAAGTTCAGGCGTCCACTTATCATGTGATTCGCGAAACACTGGGAGTGCTTGGTCATGACTAAGTTCGAACTCTTTGGAACCAAGGGCTGCCCTTACACGCAAGAGATGCGGGAGTGGCTGGAATGGAAAGGCCATGACTATGTCGAATACGACGTTGAATTGGATCGCGAGGCGCGTACTCGCATGCTAGCGATTTCGGGCGGACAGCGTACCGTCCCCATCCTTGTTGAGGACGGAGACGTTGTGCAGATCGGTTGGCAGGGTCGCGGCTGCGTCGTCTAGGAGTGAGCGCTTCGGAATCAAACAATGACGAGCGCGTGCGATATTCGAGTTCGCGGCGTGGTGCAAGGAGTCGGCTTTCGCCCGTTCGTGTTCCGGCTGGCGCAGGCAAACAAGCTCAACGGCTGGGTGCTAAACGATGAGGAGGGAGTAGAGATTCACTTGGAGGGTTCCGGCTCCGCGCTCTGGGAGTTTGTTAGATCGCTCGTCGCGGAGCATCCTCCCGCCGCCACCATCCACGCTATCGACGTAGCGGCCACTCAGGCGATAGGGCTGAGTGAATTCACCATTCGGGATAGCCGTTTGCGCGGACGGCCGAGTGTTCGAATGTCGCCCGACTTACCTGTATGCAGCGCTTGCCTCGAAGAGCTTTTCGATTCCAAGAATCCGCGTTACCACTATCCGTACATCAATTGCACCAACTGCGGTCCGCGCTACTCCGTAATATTGAGCCTGCCTTACGACCGCTGCAACACGACGATGCGAGAGTGGCCCCTGGATGGCTTTTGCAGCGGGCAGTATAACGATGTCACCGACAGACGTTTTCATGCGGAGCCTGTCGCGTGCCCCTCTTGCGGGCCGCACTACTTCCTGCGAATCGGCGACGATATCTTTGGAGGTGATGAGAGTATCGGCAGTACGGTTGCATTGTTAGGTGAAGGTCGGATTGTGGCAATGAAAGGGCTTGGCGGTTACCATCTGGCTTGCGATGCCCGAAATCCCGCGGCGGTCAGATCTTTGCGCGAGCGCAAATTTCGCAAGGAAAAGCCATTCGCGTTAATGGTGAAGAGCGTGGAAGTTGCGCGCGAGCTTGTCGACCTCCCACCCGAAGCTGAGTCGCTCATGACTTCCTCCGCGCGGCCTATTGTTCTAGCTCGCGCAAAGGTCCAACTCGATTACGTGTCTCCGGAGAACGACGAACTCGGGCTGATGCTTCCGTACACACCGCTGCATCACTTGCTCTTTGCCGCTGGCGCTCCAGACGTTCTGGTATTGACCAGTGCAAACCGTTCCAGTGAGCCGATTGCCTATCGGGATGAAGAGGCAACGGAAGGCCTAGCCGGTATTGCCGACGCGTTCCTCATCGGAGTACGCCCTATCGCAAGGCGCGTGGACGATTCCGTTGCCCGGGCCGGCTCGTTCGGACCCACGATTTTGCGGCGAGCCCGCGGTTACACACCAGCCGCCGTGACCGCGATTCCAACCAAGAAATCGATTCTCGCCGTCGGCGCCGACTTGAAAAACGCCGTCACTCTGGTTGTGAACGGCCAAGCTAATGTCAGTCAGCACATCGGAGATCTCGATCAATATGAATCGTTCCAAGCCTTCCGTGAAACCATCGCCGACCTCACATCAATGTATGATGTCCCCCTGCAAGAACTGATCGTGGCCCGCGACGCTCATCCACAGTATGTCTCTTCGCTCCACGCACTGGAATTACCAAGCGCGGAGTCATGTGCCATCCAACATCACCGGGCCCACGTGGCCTCCGTTCTTGCCGAGCGAGCAGCCTGGGATAAGACGGTGTTAGGCGTGAGTTTTGATGGAACCGGCTTCGGCGATGATGGGACTTTTTGGGGCGGCGAGTTCTTTGTAGGGAGTATCGCTGAGGGTTTTAACCGTATGGCTCACTTGCGCCCGGCGGCCCTTGCCGGAGGCGACGCCGCCGCCCATCACCCGGTCCAAGCCGCCGCCGGATTTCTGCTCCAGGTTGACGGCTTACCCGATCTCAGCGGCGAGCCATTCTACTTTCCTGAACGTTACGCGAAGTCATTGGAGCTAATTCGAAAAGGCTTGCGTACATTCACAACCACCTCGGTAGGTCGGCTCTTCGATGCGGCCGCGGCCTTGCTCGGCTTCACGCGGGAAGTGACATTTGAGGGTCAGGCAGCCATGTGGGTGGAGTATCTCGCCAGAAAGACAACTCTCGCCCAGCCATACGAATTTCCATTGAGAGCCGGCGAACTCGATTTTCGCCCTTTGCTTGAAGCGTTGGCGATGGACCGACGTCGCGGCAAAGATCCGGCAGTGTGTGCGCGGGCGTTTCAGGGCGGGATCGCCAAAGGGCTCTTCGACGCGCTCAAGGTCTTATGTGAAACATACGGAACGAATGTAGCCGTACTCTCCGGCGGCGTTTTTCAGAACGAGCTTCTTTTGCAGGACCTCAAGTCGCTCACCGCCCCTGCGCATGTGGACGTTTGGACAAATCGCTCTGTACCCCCAAACGACGGCGGCATCAGCTTGGGGCAAGCTGCACTGGCAGCCTTCACACACTTGAACAAGGTGCATTGCCGCTACGCGTCAACTCGATCGCAATAGGTATCGCGAAATCGCAGCCCAATTCACTCCCACCCATTTCCGTAAATCTTTCACTTTGGGTCGCGCACCACGCGTCTCGAACCGCACCTCCCTAAGCTGTATGCTGAGAGGATTCGATCGCAAACCTTAAGGACTCGCCAGATGCTCAAATCCACCGCATTCTTTACTGTGGCCCTCGCCGCCACTGTCTCCGCACAGATTGTCGACATCCCCTACGAAAAGGTTGTTCTCGACAACGGCCTCACCGTCCTGATCCACGAAGATCATAAGGCGCCCATTGTCGCCGTGAATATCTGGTATCACGTCGGGTCAAAAAACGAGAAGCCCGGCAAGACCGGCTTCGCCCACCTGTTCGAGCACCTGATGTTCGGGGGCAGCGAGAATCTAAAAGGCCGTTTCGTCGAGGCCCTTGAAAACGTGGGCGCCACCGACGACAACGGCACCACGAATGAAGACCGCACCAACTATTTCGAAAACGTCCCCAGCACTGCCATTGATTTCGCCCTTTTCGCCGAATCCGACCGCATGGGTCATTTCTATAACACCATCAACAAGGAGTTTCTGGATGTCCAGCGCGGCGTGGTTCAAAACGAGAAGCGCCAAGGCGAAAATCAGCCTTACGCCATTACCGAAGAGCTGATCGAAACCGCTGTGCATCCGGCTGGCCACCCGTACGCTCACACGGTAATTGGTTCCATGGACGACCTCAATGCGGCGTCGCTCGATGATGTGAAGGAGTGGTTCAAGACCTACTACGGCCCCTCGAACGCAGTCCTCGTGATCGCCGGCGATATCGACGTCAAGACCGCTAAAGAAAAGGTGACCAAATATTTTGGCGACATTCCCGCCGGTCCACCCATCGCCCACCCCAAATTGTCGATCGCCAGGATGACGGGCGAAAGCCGCGCCACCGTCGAAGATCGCGTCCCGCAAGCTCGTATTTACAAGGTTTGGAACATTTCGCAGTTCGGCGATGCGTCCACTGACTATCTAAAGCTCGCCGCTCTTGTCCTCACCTCCGGCAAGTCGTCGCGCTTATACAAGCGTTTGGTCTACGACGACCAGATTGCGACTACCGTCCAAGCGTACGTCGATGACCGCGAAATTGGTGGCGAGTTCGTAATCGAAGCCACCGCCAAACAAGGTCAGGATCCGGCGTCTGTCGAACGGGCGGTCAACCAGGAGCTCGCCCGCTTTCTAAAGGAAGGTCCCACGGCCGATGAAGTGGAACGAGCCAAAACGCAGTCTCTGGCGCAATTCGTTCGCGGCGCCGAACGCATCGGTGGATTCGGCGGAAAGTCCGACGTCCTCGCGCATTACCAGGCATATTTGGGCGATGCATCCTTGTATAAGGTGACCTTGCAGCGTATTGCGGATGTAACCCCGGCCGAACTGCGCGATGCCGCGCAATCTTATCTCTCCGATGGCGTCTACACGTTGCAGGTGCTGCCGTATCCGAGCTACAACGTGACCGCAAAAGGCGTAGACCGTTCAAAAGTGCCTGAATTAGCCGGCATCCCCGAACTCAAGCTGCCCAAGCTTGAGAAAGCCAAGCTTTCCAACGGGCTCAATCTTATCCTCGCCGAGCGGCACCAGATTCCGGTCGTCAACTTCGAACTGGCCGTCGATGCCGGCTATGCAGCCGATCACTCTGCCGCTCTGGGTGCCGCCAGCCTCGCTGCCTCGCTCCTGGTAGACGGAACCAAGCGGCGCAGCGCCCTCGCAATCAGCGATGAGATTCAGACTCTCGGCGCGAGGCTCAACGCGAGTTCCAGCCTCGACTCCACCTCCGTTTTTTTGTCGGCGTTGAAAATGAAACTCGATGCATCGCTCGATTTGTATGCCGACGTCATTCTCAATCCCTCCTTTCCGCAAGCGGACTTTGAACGGGAGCAGCGCCTGCAATTGGCGGGCATCGAGCAGGAAAAGGCCGAGCCCATAGCCATTGCGTTGCGCGTTCTCCCGCCTTTCCTTTACGGGCCGAGCCATGCCTACGGCATTCCCCTCACCGGTTCCGGCACCGCGCCGTCCGTTTCGAAGATGACGCGCGACGACATTGTCCGCTTTCACAATCAGTGGTTCAAACCCAACAACGCCACGCTCATTATTGTGGGCGACACCACTCTTGCCGAGATTAAACCCAAGCTCGAAGCTTTGTTTGCGGCCTGGAAGCCCGGTTCGGTCCCGCAGAAGAATATCTTGCCCGCCCCCAAGCCGACCCAGCCAGTCGTTTACCTGATCGATAAGCCCGGTGCCTTGCAATCGCTGATTCTCACCGGCGCTCTCGCGCCTGCGCCGGTCGCTTCCATTGAGCCCGCCTATCAAATCATGAACGACGTTTTTGGTGGCACGTTTAGTAGCCGCCTGAACATGAATCTTCGCGAGGATAAACACTGGGCCTACGGCGCGGGAGCATTCCTTGTGAACGCGCGCTTCCAGCGGCCGTATGTTGGCTATGCCCCCGTGCAGACAGATAAGACGAAAGAATCGCTCGCCGAAATTCACAAGGAGATCGCCAACATCACTGGTGCCAAGCCCATTTCAGAAGAGGAGTTGAGAGCGGCCAAAAACCAGGAAATCCTCAAACTGCCTGGCTCTCGCGAAACCATGCGGTCGGTAGGGGGTGCCATCTCGGAACTCCTCGAATTTCATTTCCCAGACGATTACTATCAGACCTTCGGGAAAAAAGTCGAGGCACTTCGCACGTCCGATGTCAACGATGCGGCCAAATCATTGATCGAGCCGCAACATACGATCTGGGTGGTTGTCGGCGATCGCGCAAAGATTGAGGCGGGCATCCGGGAGTTGAACATCGGTGAAATTAAAATAGTGGACGCGGACGGCCACTCGCTCTAAAGCGTGCTTCAGATGTGGGCCAGGGGGCATCCTGCGCGCCGATTGCCAATCGGCGCAATCCGCAAATTTAGAACGCGAACCGCAGCTGAATATCAATACGCCTCTGATTGCTCGCCGTTGCCTCGGCACCAAATCCACCACTAATGCCGGTCGACTCCAAAAAGTACGGCGAAGTCATCGCTCCGTTCGGTGTATTCAAATTCTCGTGGTTGATAATGTTCCGCGCGTTCGCCGACAACGTGAGATTGTAGCGGTGGTTGGTAGTGCCATTCATGCCGCCACCTCCGCCGCCAAAACCGCCACCACCGCCTCGCCCCCCGCCGCCTCCTCCAGGGCCTCGGCCGCCGCCTGCTCGCGCACCACCAGAGGGACCCGAAAACTCCGTCGTGCCAAATCCCCAAGTCTTACTCACCCGCAGGTTGATACTGATGCTGCCCGGTCCTATTTCTGCATTGCGTTCAATAATCGGAGTCCCTACGAGCGGATCGGGGTTCAGATAACCCAGCCCCGGCGCATAATAGGCCGTCGGAGTACTTGAGATACTTGGCCGCGCGCTCGGTGCGCCCGTGCCCTGAAGATATAGATCGGTGCCGGTTGTGATGTTGTAGGGTAGGCCCGAACGTATTACGACAAAGGGCGAGAATCGCAATCCCCACTTCGCGGCCAGCGAACCTCCCAGAAAGAACGAGTTGTTGATGTTCAGGGACGACCGGCCCCAGTCCAGGCGAAGATCATATGGGTCGTCGGGGAGAGTAGACAAGCCGTCCGTGTCGCTGTAAGCTCGTGAAATGCTGTACCTGCTGAACAAAGTCAGCCAGCGTCCCACAGTCGAATTGACGTTGAACAAGAGCTGGTTCTGCTTGAACGTCCCCGTCGATTGGTAATCGTAAATGTCGCCATCGAAAATCGATGCATAGGGGCGGCAACAAATATCCGCGCTCGGAACGTTGGTTGCTCCTGGCGGAAGACTGCCCTGGATGGGGATAGGAGCATTGATATCCACTGTGCGCAATTCATGTACGCCTCGCGAATTCATATAGTTGACGTTGAAGGTCGTATGGCTAAACAATTGGCGTTCTATTCCAATCGCCGTCTGCATTAGATAAGGGGAACGCAGACTCGAATCAATCTGATATTTCTGAAGCGCATTACTGAGTGTCAAATCACTCAGTGACAACTGAGTGTCAAAACTCGCATTGTAAATGCTCGGACTGTTCAAAGTATAGGTGGTGAGATTGGTGCCCGAGCTATAACGCTCGGCTTCCTCCACACTCGCCAACGCGAAGCGATCATAGAACATGCCCCAACCACCGCGAATCACTGTTTTTGACTTGCCACTGCTTCCTGGCTGCCAAGCAAATCCCACACGCGGCGCCCAATCGGCGTGATCTGGAATATCATCCTGCGTTTCGAATCGAAGCCCTAGGCTCAGTGTCAGGTTCGGACGAACGCGCCAATCGTCTTGAACGAAAGGTCCTAAGTCGGTCTGCTGCAAACTAAAATATGGATTCCCTACGTTTACGGTGTACTTGGAAGGGCCATAGCCCATCCCGGTGACCTGCGCGCTCGTGTAGCCTGCCTGCAGTAACCGGATCGTCGTCAGATACTGCTGAATGGAAGACAGATTCGCAATCACTGGCCCATTCGGGCCGGTCGTAGGTGTCACTCCTGGCTGCAGAGTCGAACCCAGATAAGGGCTGTTCGTGCCCCCCAGAAATTCGTATATGCCGTTGAAGCCCAACGTTGAGCAACTTGTCGCCGAAGATGTCTGGGAAACCGTACATCCCGCGCCGAAGTCGGTCACAAGCGTCGTCCGGCTGCGTATCCCAAACTTGGTCGTATGCGTGCCCCAAGTCACCGACGTGTAATTTTGTGCCTCAACATAATTTTGCATGTCCGTGTTCTTAGGATATCCAGGCGCGCTGTATCCCGATCCGCCTGCTGTGAACGATTGCGACACCATTAATTCGGGAGCATCGCTCTGACTGGTGCTGTCAGTGGAGTTACGGCTATACTCAAGGTGCGTTTCGTTCACCACATGCGGTCCCAGTACAGACGTTTCCACGATCTGCGCCGCTTGATTGTTGCTGGTCTGCGAGTAGCCGTTGCTGCCGTAGCTCAGGTCGCCAAACTGAACCGCTCCCAGGTCGAAAGCGCCAATGCCCCCTACCAGGTGATCGTTTTCCAGATAGATGTACCGCACACTCAAGGTGTTATTTTTGCTTATCTGCCAGTCCAACCGCGGACTGACCGTAGTTCGCCGCTGCGGCGTGGGTAAAGAGGATTGAAAAGAGGTCGTACCTAGCAGATTGCTCGTAGGAACGGTCGCCGTGATGATTCCGTTGTCGTCAATGTCGCGGCGTTCCGTATCAATAAAGAAGCTAGCCTTCTTGCCGAGCGGTCCGCTCAGGTTGCCGCCGAAAAGCTGTGTCTTAAACGATGGGTTGTACGAAAGAAACGGATTGCGCGAGTTCCAGATCCCATCGCTGATGTCATAGTAACCCTGCCCGTGAAAGCTGTCTGAGCCGGGTTTCGTGAAGATCTGAATGCGCCCATATCCTAGCTTGTCGAATTCCGCCGAGAAAGGATTCGAGTTGATGCGAATTTCGCGGATAGATGCCTTGGGAGGAAGCCGTCCTCCCGTAAATCCATCTACGTAAATCTGCGGACCACTTGGACCTCCCGAAGGACCCGCCAAGGCTTCCAGATCGGCCTCCAAGTCGTCCGGATCGTCCGGCAGGGCGTCCAGATCCTCCTGTTTCAAAACCAAAGCAGTGGCATTGTTCGAAGGATCAGTCGAAACTCTATTGTCTGATGAGTCTTGAACGGTAATTTCCTGTTTCTCTTCCTGGACGACCATGCTCAAGTTGGCGGTAAACGCTTGTCCAGCAGTGACGCTCACCAACACAACCTTGTCCTGCTGAAGCCCTTTAAAAGTTACCGTGACGCTATACGTGCCGGGCGGAACGCCGCGCACTACGTACGTGCCGTCTCCTTGCGCAGTTGCCGTAGCCACCGCCGTTGTGCCGTTCATCAGCGTTACCTTCGCGCCAGGGATAATTCCACCCGTACTGTCCCTCACCGTCCCCTGCACAGTTCCGCCCCGTGTAACTGCTTGGCGTTGTGGTGTGCTTTGTGCGTTTGGACTCGGTGCGGCCGGTGGCGGACTGCTCTGGCCGCATAGCGCTAGTGCCGCCCAGAGCGCCCCTGCCAGTAGGTGTCTCGTCTTCCTCATGAATTCTCCCCTTCAACGTTCGCTCCCAATGGAGTGCTGATGCCAAAAATCGACAGCTATCGATGGGTCGCAAATGAAATCGTGTTCAGGCGCAGCAGTCATGCCAAAGAGTCGGTCAGTCGACCGTCACAAGGCATCAGCTACCCTCTCCAAAGTAACGTCGCATTTGCCGTATTCGTTACCCATTGCGAGCTTCTACTAGGCTGGCGAAGAAGGGCAACGCTGCGGCAACCTGGTCTAAAGCGCTCTCCCATTCACCTGGCTGAGGGTATCCGCCGATGGCGGTATCGTCCGCGATCACAAGGTTTAGCTTGGAGGTGAGTGCGGCCGTATCCGCTAATCCGTCTGCTTTGCGAACCGTCTCCAATCCGCCCAACCTCTTTTGATAACGTAGCTTTCATCGTGCACTCACGCCCATTCATCGCCGCCGCCATTCTGACGACTCTTTCTTCCATTGCCCTCACACTCGGTCAAACTCCCGGGCCCGCAGCAACAAACCCAGACCGCATGGCCTGGTTCCGTCACGACAAGTTCGGCATGTTCATTCACTGGGGTCCCTATTCCGCTCTCGCCGGCGAGTGGAACGGCCAGCAAATTCCCCCGCACACCGAAGCCGAATGGATCATGCAGCGCTTGAACATCCCCGTCAAGGAATACCGCGAACGCGCCCACCAATTCAACCCCACGAACTTCAACGCTGATGCTTGGGTCAATCTCGCCAAAGCCACCGGCATGAAATATCTCGTCGTCACCGCCAAGCATCATGACGGCTTCGCCATGTATCACTCCAAGGTCAGCGAATACAACATCGTCGATTGGACCCCCTTCAAACGCGATCCCCTCAAAGAACTCTCCGACGCCTGCCAACGCGCGGGCATCCGCTTCTCGGTGTACTATTCACATCGCGAAGATTGGGACGACCCCAACGGCTTTGGCAACAACTGGGATTACGACCCCGCCAAGAAGGACTTTTCGCAGTATCTTGAAAACAAATCCAAGCCGCAGCTGCGCGAGCTACTTACTAACTACGGCCCGCTGGGTCTCGTTTGGTTTGATCGCGGCATGGACACGCCTAAACACGCCGCCGAATTCGCCGATCTCGTCCACTCACTTCAACCCCAGTGCCTCATCAACGGCCGCATAGGTAGCTACAAACAGGAACTCATGGGAGATTACCAGGATATGACCGACAACGGCATGCCCTCCGGCGGTCTCGAAGAAGACTGGGAGACTCCGCAAACTCTCAACACTACCTGGGGCTATAGCAAGTTCGATCAGGAGTGGAAAACGCCCGGAGTCGTGATTCACCGTCTCGTCGAAATCGTCAGCAAAGGTGGCAATTATCTGCTGAATATCGGTCCCATGGCCGACGGCACGGTGCCGCAACCCAGCATCGCCACTCTCAATGAAGTGGGCCGCTGGATGAGCCGCAACTCCGAAAGCATCTACGGCACCACGGCCAGCACTCTGCGCGAATTTCCCTGGGGACGCACCACCGTCAAAGGCAGCACTCTTTACCTGCACGTCTTCAGTTGGCCCGCGGATCGCACTATCCGCCTTTCTGGATTGACCAATGGCGTAAATTCCGCGCACCTCCTCGTCGACCCAAGTCACAAACTCCCAGTCGCCTCCCAGGACGGCAACATTCTCGTCACTGTGCCCGTCTCCATGCCGGATACCCGAGACACCGTCATCGTCCTCGACCTCGACCGTCCTCCCGTCGTCGACCCGGTCTTCGTTACCCAAGACAGCGATACCGGATTCGAACTCAACTACCTTACCGCCGTGACTTCCGGCAACGCCAAAAAGCGCTTCAACCGCGACGGCGGCTTCCACATCGCCAAGTGGACCGCCCCCGAAGACACCGTTAGCTGGTTCCTCTCGGTCAGTTCCGCCGGCAAATACGCCATCAAAATACGATACGCAGCCCCTAAAGAATGGAAAGACGGCCAATATATCCTAACGGTCGGCTCCCACGAACTCAAAAACCCCGTCAAGCCCACCGGAGACTGGTATCAATACGCAACCTTCGACGCCGGCACAATCCTCTTTCCAAAAGCGGGACAATATAAGTTGGAACTAAAACCAGCTGAAAAATACAGTCACTACCTGATGTACTTCGAATCTTTGACCCTGGAGCCACTAGAATGAGGTGGCATATCTTGTCTGCGTTCATCCGCGTTCATCTGCGGCTAAATCGTCCTTGGCTCTTATCTGTATTTGTCTTCGCCTATCTGTGGCCATTCTCAGTATTCGCTCAAACTGTCGAATTTAACCGCGACATCCGCCCCATCCTCTCCGATAAATGCTTCACTTGCCACGGCCCCGACGCCGCTAACCGCAAAACCAAACTTCGTTTCGACATCGAATCGGGTGCTCTCATCGAACTCCGCGAAGGCCGCCACGCCATCGTCGCCGGCGATCCCGACCATAGCGAGATGGTTCGCCGCATCACTTCCACCGATAAAGCCGTCCGCATGCCCCCCGCCTACATGGGCCGCGACAAACTCAGCGAGAAGGAAATATCGCTAATCCGTGAATGGATCGCGCAAGGCGCAAAATGGGAACCTTTTTGGTCGTTCATACCACCCCAACGCCCCGCGGTCCCGGTCATTTCGAATCCTCAGTGGCCCAAGAACCCCATCGACAACTTTGTCTTCTCCAAACTCGCGCAAGAAGGCCTAACGCCATCTGCCGAAGCCGACAAACGCACGCTCATCCGCCGCGTCTCGCTCGACCTCACAGGTATACCTCCCACTCCTCAGGAAGTCGACTCCTATCTCTCCGATCAATCTCCCGACGCCTACGAAAAAGTGGTTGACCGCCTGCTAAAATCCCCTCGCTACGGCGAACGCATGGCCTTTCGTTGGATGGAAGCCGCGCGTTACGGCGATACCAACGGCTATCAAACCGATGGGCCGCGCTTCATGTGGCGCTGGCGCGATTGGGTTATCGACGCTTTCAATAACAACATGCCGTACGATGAGTTCACCGTCGAGCAACTCGCCGGCGACCTTCTGCCCAACGCCACACGGCCGCAAATCATCGCCACTGGATTCAACCGCAATCACCGCACCAATGGCGAAGGCGGCATCATTCCGGAAGAGTACCGAGTCGAATACGTGGCCGATCGCGCCCAAACCACGTCTATCGTTTGGATGGGCCTCACCATGGGTTGCGCCCGTTGTCACGATCATAAATATGACCCCATTGCGCAGAAAGACTTCTACCGCTTCTTCGCCTATTTCAACCGCATCCCCAATGAGCGCGGCTTCTCTTACAACTACGGCAACGAAGAACCGACCATAAAAGCCCCGCTCCCCGATCAAGAGAAACACCTCGCCGAACTTGATCAAAACGTGGCAACTCTTAGCGCCGCTTACGAAAAGGCCCGGCCTCGCATCGCCAAGCTTCGAGCCGCCTGGAAACCCAATTCTCCTTCTCCCGCTTCACCTTCTCCCTTCCCCCCCTGGCACTCTCCCGACCCTCCCATTTCCCTGCTCCAACCCATTGCCAACTTTGGCTACATGGAGCCATTCACCTTCTCCGCCTGGATCAAACCCGAAACCGGCACGGGCGGCATCCTTTCCCAGGCCGAAGACTACATGGAGGGCCAAGGGCACACGCTTTACTTGATGGAGGGTAAACTCCGGCTTCACATCGTCTTGCGCTGGACTGATCTCGCCCTACGCATCGAAACCGTTAAGCCTGTCCCGTTGAACGAGTGGCATCACGTGACAGCCACCTACGACGGGAAACGCAAAGCCGCAGGCGCTCACCTTTATATTGATGGCATACCGCAAGAAACAAAGGTCCTCTTCGATCAAAACGACGAACCCTTCAAGGTTGACGCCAAGAAGATCCCTTTCCGCATCGGCGCAGCCGGAGGCCTGAATTTCAAAGGCTCCATCGAAGACGTTCGCGTTTATAAAGAAGCGCTATCGCCCGAAGAATGCGCCGCCCTCGCCGCTCGCGAAACTCCCCAGCAAATTACAGCGATTCCCGCCGCGCAACGCACGCCCGCGCAATCCGCCAAACTCGCTCTCGCTTTCTTTGATCAGGGTGCACCGCCTGAAATCAAAACCCTGCGCGCCAACCTCCTCGCGGCTCGCAAAGAACGGGAAAAGTATTACGACGAAATTCCCACCGTCATGATCATGGTGGATGATCCCGACGCCCGCAAGAGTTACCTCCTCAAACGCGGCGCTTATGATTCCCACGGCGAAGAGGTAACGCCCGGCATTCCCTCAATCCTGCCGCAAATCGATCCGAATTTCCCTGCCAATCGTCTCGGCCTCGCGCGCTGGTTCGTCGATCGCCGCAATCCTCTCACCGCCCGTGTTACCGTCAACCGTTTCTGGCAATCTTACTTCGGCTTCGGCATCGTCAAAACGGTCGACGATTTCGGCTCGCAAGGCGAATGGCCCGTCAATCCTCCGCTCCTTGATTGGCTTGCTGTGCAATTCATGGAAAGCGGCTGGGATGTGAAAGCCATGCAGCGCCTCATCGTCACCAGCGCCACCTATCGCCAGTCTTCCAAAGCGACTCCCGAACTGCTGCAGAAAGATCCCGACAATCGTTTGCTCGCTCGCGGCCCGCGTCTTCGCCTAGGTCCTGAAGTGATTCGCGATCAAGCGCTTGCCGCTTCCGGCCTGCTGGTTGAAAAAATCGGCGGCCCCTCCGTGAAGCCCTATCAGCCGCCGGGTCTCTGGCAGGAACTCTCAAGCGGTGGCGGCTACGTGCAAGACAAAGGCAACGGCCTCTACCGCCGCAGTCTCTACACCTATTGGAAGCGCACTGTGGAACCTCCCTTCATGGGCAATTTCGATTCTCCGAACCGCGAAATGTGCACCGTTTATGAGAACCGCACGAACACCCCGCTCCAAGCGCTCGATCTGATGAACGATACTATCTTTCTCGAAACCTCCCGGAAGCTAGCGGAGCGGATGATCACGGAAGGCGGCACGGCCCCTGCTAAGCGCATCGACCGCGCCTACGAACTCTTGTTGGCGCGCCAACCCAAGCCCGCCGAACAACGAATCCTATTGCAAGCTCTAACTAAGTTTCAATCCACCTATCAAAAAGACCCCAAAGCCGCGGACGAATTCCTCAACTATGGCGATTCACCGCGCAAACCCGGCATTGAAGTTACCGAGCTGGCCGCTTACGCAAGCGTTGCCAGCATGATCTTAAATCTCGACGCCGCGATCAACAAGGAATAATCATGGAATCAAATATCACTCGCCGTTCATTCTTTGGTAAGAGTTCCACCGGAGTCGGCGTCGCAGCGCTTGCCGGGTTGCTCCGCGCCGAGCCAGCCCACGGCGGCCTCGCCGGCTTCCCCAACTTCGCGCCCACTGCCAAACGCGTGATCTATCTGTTCCAATCCGGCGGCCCCTCCCAAATGGAGTTGTTTGACTACAAACCTCGCCTGCTCGAATTCCAAGGCACCGATCTCCCCGAATCCATTCGCGGCGGCCAGCGACTCACCGGCATGTCGGCCACCCAATCTGCGTTTCCTGTCGTCCCGTCTAAATTCAAATTCGCTCAGCACGGCAACTCTGGCGCATGGGTCAGTGAGTTGCTCCCGCACACCGCTGCGATTGCCGACCAACTCACCTTCATCAAAACCGTGAACACCGAAGAGATCAATCACGATCCTGCCGTCACCATGGCGCAAACCGGCTTTCGTCTGGGCGGCCGTCCCAGCATGGGCGCTTGGATTGCCTATGGCATTGGTTGCGAAACTCAAGACCTCCCGGCCTTTGTCGTAATGATTTCATCCAGCGGCGGCGGCCAACCGCTCTATGACCGCCTGTGGGGCAACGGTTTTCTGCCCAGCCGCTATCAAGGCGTAAAATTCCGATCGGTCGGCGACCCCGTCCTCTATATTTCCGACCCCAAAGGCTTCAGCTCCGCCAGCCGCCGCCAATATCTCGATTCGCTCGGTGAACTGAACAAACTCGAATACGAAGAATTCGGCGATCCCGAAACCAACACGCGCATATCTCAATACGAAATGGCGTTCCGTATGCAGAGTTCGGTGCCTGATTTGACTGATCTTTCGAAGGAACCAGCCAGCACCTTCGAACTCTATGGTGAAGATGCCAGGAAGTCTGGTACCTTCGCCTCAAACTGCCTGCTCGCCCGCCGCTTAGCCGAGCGCGGCGTGCGTTTCATTCAGCTCTACCATCGCGATTGGGACCATCACGCCAATCTCCCAGTCGAACTCCCCAAGCGCTGCAAAGACGTCGACCAAGCCGGCGCGGCACTGATTCAGGATTTGAAACAGCGCGGCATGTTAGACGATACACTCGTCGTCTGGGGCGGTGAATTCGGCCGCACGGTCTACTGCCAGGGACGCCTCACCGCGACTGACTACGGCCGCGATCATCATGGCCGTTGCTTCACAATGTGGATGGCAGGCGGCGGCGTCAAGCCCGGCATCACGTTTGGCGCAACCGATGACTACGGTTACAACATCACACAAGATCCCGTACACGCGCACGACTTGCAGGCCACTATTCTCAAATGCCTTGGGATTGACCACACAAAACTAACATTCCAATTCCAAGGCCGCCATTTTCGCCTCACCGATGTCGCTGGAAAGGTCGTAACGCAAGTCTTAAGCTAGGATCTCTTTCACGGCATGCGCCTCTTTTTCGACCCCCGTCAGGCGTTGATCTAAACCCTGATATTTGTATCGAAAACGCTGAGAATCGATCCCAAAGCGGTTCAAAATGGTTGATTGAAAGTCGCGAACATGCACGGGATTTTGGACGATATTGTATGAAAATTCGTCCGTTTCGCCATAGACAACCCCTCCTTTGATGCCTCCGCCGGCCATCCAAACCGAGTAGCAGCGTGGGTGATGGTCGCGTCCATAGTCCGTTGCCGTCAGCTTGCCTTGCGAGTAAATGGTGCGGCCAAACTCTCCGCCCCAGATCACCAGCGTGTCGTCCAGCATGCCGCGCTGCTTGAGGTCCTGCACTAATGCCCACGCGGCTCGATCCACATCTTTGCACTGGCTGGGTAGCACTTCCGGCAGGTCGCTATGCACGTCCCAGCCGCGATGATAGACCTGCACAAAGCGCACGTCGCGCTCCATCATGCGCCGCGCCATCAGGCAGCAATTGGCGAACGTCCCGCCTTTTTTCGCATCCTCTCCGTACATTTCGAACGTGCTCGCCGGCTCTTTACTGGTGTCCGTCAAATCAGGTACAGACGATTGCATGCGGAACGCCATTTCATATTGAGCAATACGGACGCGGGTTTCGGGGTCTGCAATCTTCTCGCTCGTAATCTCGTTCAATTGGCCCAACGCATCCAGCATGCGCCGTCTGATCTGGCCCGGCACGCCGGCGGGATCGCTGATGAAAAGCACCGGATCTCCGCTTGACCGCAGCGCTACGCCGGAGTATTGCCCCGACAGAAAGCCAGAACTCCACAGGCGCGCAGAGATCGCCTGCACATTTGCTTTCGGATTCGAGTGGGTGGCGTTCAGCACGACGAAAGTGGGCAGATCCCGGTTCATACTCCCCAAGCCGTACGCCAACCACGAACCGATACACGGCTTCCCTGGAATCATGAATCCGGTTTGCAGGAACGTTACCGCCGGCTCATGATTGATGGCTTCCGTATACATCGTTCGAATAATCGCGATGTCGTCCACCATCTTCGCCGTATTCGGAAGAAGTTCGGACACCCACGCGCCGCTCTTCCCATATTGAGCAAACTTGAAGATACAGGGCGCAATGGGAAAGCGCGTTTGGTTCGACGTCATTGTGGTGAGCCGTTGTCCCTGGCGAATCGAATCCGGCAGATCTTTGTCGAACCAATCGGCCATCTTCGGCTTGTAATCGAACGTTTCCATCTGCGGCGGCGCGCCCAACATGTGCAAATAAATCGCGCGCTTGGCCTTCGCCGGGAAATGCGGCAACTCAGGCAATCCGCCGGTTGCGGTTTTCTCTGCGCCGTGGGCGTTCTCCGCTAGAAGCGAAAGCAGCGCCAGCGAGCCCAAACCTTTTGCGCCGCGGCCGAAAAATTGTCTTCTTGTTTCAGCCAATACCGCTTCGTCAGATGGATGCATCATTTCACCAGTACCTCGTCCAGATTCATCAACTCGTTCGCCACCATTGTCATAGCTGCGAACTGAGGTTTCGGCAAGCTTTGATCCGCCTTTGATTCGCCCACACTCAACAATTTCGCGGCGTCATCGGGCTTGCCATCGTAATAAGAAAGATAGTCGCGATAGGAATTCAGCACGATCGACATTTCTTTCGGTTCCAAATCGCGGCTCAGTAAACGGTCGGCCATGAAGTTCACCTGGCTCTCCACTTGCCCGTCGCTCTGTTTTAACGCGTGTTGCGCCAGCCAGCGAGCCGCTTCCACAAATTGCGGATCGTTCATTGTCACTAGCGCCTGCAGCGGCGTATTAGTTCGTTCACGCCGGACGATGCAGGTTTCGCGCGAAGGAGCATTGAAGATATCCATGCTGGCCGGCGGCGCGCTCCGTTTCCAAAAGGTATACATGCTGCGGCGATACAAACCATCGCCCGTATCCTGTTGGTAGAAGCGGGTGTTGCTTTGGTCCATGGCAACCGTCTCCCAAATATTCGCCGGCTGATAGGGTTTTACGCTGGGGCCACCGATTTCCGGACGTAAGAGACCGCTCGCCGCCAACGCGCAATCACGCACCATTTCGGCGTCCATGCGGAAACGCGGACCACGCGAAAGCAGATGATTGTCGGGATCTTTCGCCAGCTTTTCCTCCGTCGCTACAGCGGATTGCCGGTAGGCGGCGGAAGTTACCATCAGCCGGAATAACTTCTTTACGTCCCAGCCAGAATCGCGAAACTCCAGCGCCAACCAATCGAGCAATTCCGGATGCGAAGGCGGTTCCCCTTGCGCGCCAAAATCGTCGGACGTTTTTACTATGCCCGTGCCAAACAATTCCTGCCAAAAACGATTGACCGTCACACGCGCCGTCAGCGGATTGGCCGGATCGACGATCCATTCCGCCAAACCCAAACGGTTACGCGGGAGGGACTGCGCCATGGGCGGTAATACAGCCGGGACGCCAGGATGCACTTCGTCGCGCATCTGGTCATATAGCCCGCGGTACAGCACGTGCGCTGTGGGTTGAGTGTCGCTGCGTTCCTGCATCACGAAAGTTACTGCGCCGCGGCGAGCGATGGCTTCACGCTCGGCGTCGATCTGCCGCAGCCGGGCAACGTTCTTGCGCGCGGCGGGGTCAATTTGATAGGTGAACAACTTTCGCAGAGCATCCCGATCGCCGGCAGCGGCTTTATCCGCGGCGTAGAGTAGTTCAGCTTGCACTTCGTCGGAGTGAAAATTCAGCAGCTTAAATCCTGCGACGGCGGAACCTGCTAATTTGACATTCGCGGGAGCAGAGATTGGTTCGGTCAAAGGGTTGTTGTCCGATCCGTCTCCGTACGTTGGCACGAAGACGCCATTTACAAACAAGCTCAGGCCTTTTCGGCTGCGGCTGCCGTCATAGGTGAACTGCAAGTGGCACCAGGTTTCCGGCTTCAGTTCATAATCGGCAGCTGGTCGCGCGGTGATGGACTTTCCGTTCACCGCGTTCATGCGGAAGTCGGGCGCCCGGCCATTAACGCCTAGCTGCCCGCCGTTCAGGCTCAGGGTCCAACCGTGCCCCTTGCTATCTTTCGGCGCGTTGCCTTGGCTTGCGATGGTGAACCCAGCCTTGTCCTTGGGCACCCAAACCCAGGTTGCAATGGTGAATGGCTTATCCGCCTCAATGGCCGCGCCAGGAAGTTCAAACGAAGCTTCTTTTTCAAAATGCAGGGCTTTGCCGAGCTGCGGCGGACCATCTCCGAGCGTCACGCCCTTTGGCAATTCGTTCGGCACGCCGTCCATCTTCAACTCCGCGATGACCGAAGGGGCCGAATAAACTTCGACGGAATGAACTTTGCCGTGCGACCACTTTTCAAACTTTGCATCGTTAGTGGTTTCTCGTGTGGCGATCAATGCGCGCAAGTTCGCGCGCTCTATACTAAGGTCGGTCCAACTTTTCCAGTCTTCCTGCCTTGGTACGACGACGGTTGGTGGAGTATCTGGGATGTTACCGTCTAATGCCAATTGTGTCGTGTTGCGAAAGAACGACGTAAGTGAGTAGTATTCCTTTTGCGCTATAGGATCGAACTTATGGTTATGGCAAGTGGCACAGCCTACCGTTAGCCCCAACCAGACGATGCCAGTGGTATCTGCGCGATCTTTGGCGTACATTGCCTCAACTTCCGCGGGAATGGAGCCACCCTCGTTTGTAGTCACGTTACAGCGATGGAAACCTGAGGCAATTTTCTGGTCGAGGGTCGCGTTTGGCAGTAAGTCGCCAGCGAGTTGTTCAACGGTGAACTGATCAAACGGCATATTGCGGTTGAAAGCGCGAATGACCCACTCGCGATAAGGCCACATTTCGCGGTAGTTGTCGATATGCAGGCCCTGGCTGTCGGCATAACGTGCGGCGTCGAGCCAGTAGCGCGCGCGATGTTCGCCATAGCGGGGCGAGGCCAATAAGCGGTCTATTACTTTTTCATACGCTTTGGGCGACTGATCGTCGACGAATGCCTTTACTTCCTCCGGGGTGGGCGGCAGGCCCGTCAGGTCGAGCGTCACGCGGCGGATGAGCGTCCGGCGGTCTGCTTCCGGGTTCGGCTTCAAACCTTCGGTTTCCAGCTTCGCCAGTAGAAACTGGTCAATTGGCGTTTTGACCCAAGCGGCGTCTTTTACTTCCGGCGGAGCGTGGCGGGCGGGCGGGATAAAAGACCAATGTTCTTTCCAGGGAGCGCCCTGTTCGATCCATTTACGGAGGGTGTCCTTTTGTTCGGCGGATAGCGTTTTATGCGAAAACACCGGCGGCATGCGGAACGAGGTATCTTCGGAAAAAATTCGCTTGATGAGGAGGCTTTCCTCAGGCTTGCCGGGAACGATAGGGGTGCCGTTCTTGCGTGCCGCCAAAGCCCCGTCTTTCATATCGAGCCGAAGGTCAGCCATGCGCGTGCCCTTATCGGGACCGTGGCAGAGGAAACAGTTGTCGGACAGAATCGGACGTACTTGCCGCTGGAAATCGATAGCGGGAGACGGGGGGGCAGCGGCCTTGCCGGCGGGCATCAAGGACACAAAAAGGGAGGCAAGAAAAGCTCGGCGCACTTGGGACGGCTCCTTGGGCGAAACAGTTGTTACGCTGAGTTCAAGGTATCAAAACGGAAATAAGGAGAGAAAACGGCGCAGAAGGATACCAAAATAGTTGACGTGCGTCAACTGCCTCATGTTTATGGAAGAACTCTCGAAAAACGGGTGCGCTGTCACGCGCTGTTGGCGCTCAAGAGGAGGTGTTGCCGGGGACAGAATTCACGGACTTGCGGAGGAAGACTGCAGGATTGCATCGGTGGCCAATCCTAGTCCAGTTGAAGCCGCGGCCATCATCAAGTAAAGATAGGCCAGCCGCCGCCTGTGATTGTAATTACCAATACTGGCGCCCGACGGCAAAGTACTAAGGCCCGATTGGAATGAAGACGCTGTTCCCGCCCGAACCCGAGTTTCCAGTACGCCCTTTTGGTCGAAAATGTTAAGAGACCCGGAAAGAGTGGCAATTTCGATAGCGCCCCGGTTAAGCCTTACGATAGCCCGAGATAACGGTTTGCCTTGGCGAACGTCGTAATGGAGTAGTCCCCGAGGTTATCGACTTTCGTTGCACCCTGGCTCAACGTAAAATGGTCTCGATAGGATAGTACCAGCGGAGTTGACTCCTAGTACGAGAGCGACACCGTTGATCAGATACACTTTACTTAAGGCCTTATCGGTCGTGATGAGCGAACCATTAAATAGATTCGAGTTGCCTTCCACCTCGGAACTGTTAAGCATGAAAGTTCCGACAGCTGATGCTACGCCTATGGCTAGTGAGGCAGCCATCAGATACGCGGTCGTAACTCCCGCAACCACGAGGAGCTTTGGGAAGTTTATGTAGCGTCATTATCGGAATCGCTAGCTAGTTGCGCTTTCAGGGTTTACAGCTTTTGGATTATAGCGAAATCGATTATGATGATCGAACAGAAGAATGGCGATGAACTATTACGAGGAACTCGGAATTAGATCTGACGCGGACGAAGAGGAAATCCGCAAAGCGCACCGACGGCTGGTAAAACTCATGCATCCCGACCAACATCGGGACCAAAGTTTGAAGCAGCTTGCCGAAACGCAGATGCGCCGGTTGAACTCCATCGTCGCGACCTTGCTCGACCCGGAAGAGCGTCAAGAATACGATGAACAGTTGCGTGGAGCCGATACGCTGCACGCTGCGCCCCAACAAACTGCATGGCGTTCGGTGCCGTGGTGGATTGCTAGTACGCTAGGGGCCATAATTCTAACGGTTGGGGCGGTATGGTTTTTTGCCGATCGTATCGGGAGCCACATTAATACTCGCTCTACTCCGCCCAAAGTTGACGTTGGGCCAGCGGCGGAAACGCAGCCTCAGGTTTCAGCGGAGAAACAACCGGCGGCTCCGGGACAACCGGACCCAAGCCAGACTGCCAGCGGGGCGAAGTTGTCGGAAGATGTAACAGTGGCGCCACCAGTAACCGTTCCTGTGCCAGATAAGCCCAAGCCGGATGTTGCAAAGGCGATTGCCGCGCCGCCAGCGCGTGAAGTAGCTGCTCCGGCGGCAAAATCCTACACGCCAAGGAAAACTTCCGTACAGGCGGACAACGTCATCCCAGTCCGAAAGTTTAAGGGAGACAGCCTACCACCGATTCCTGCTCAGCCGATCAAGAACTCGATTGGTGAGACCGCTAATTTGCGTCCGCCAGCTTTTGCCGGCGTTGCTCCGGGTGGAGATATCCCGCGGCCCAATGATGGATATCCGCCTCCCCCCCGCGCGGTCACAGGCCATCGTGACCCGCTGGAAGGCGAATGGGTTTACGCTCCAACGGAACCCGTAAAGCGAAAGCCAGGATTCTATCCCCCTGAATTCATCGAGTTGAAATTGACGAAGGATACGAGCGGGATGCGCGGCGAATACAGTGCCCGCTATAACGTTGTCGACAACCGCCCAGTGTCTCCAAACGTAAATTTCGTTTTAAAGGCCGTAGATGACAAATCCATGAGGTACACTTGGACGGCAACCGACGGCAGACACGGTTGGTTCGTGATTCGCCAGCTTGAACCCGACACGATGCGCCTGGAGTGGAAAGACACCAGCAGCACACGAAGTGCTCCAACGCTAACCTCGGGTATGGCAACGCTGGTACGCAAGAACTAAGGTTCGAGTGTTTGCTTGACCGTTTTATTTAACGGTTAAGTTGTGCGCGGTCACTCCCGCGTAAATTCCCGCTTCGGCGAAATTGCTTACGGCGAAAGCGGTGTGCCAGTCGCGACGTTTGCGGAAGATAATTTGCGGAACCAAAACCGCAGCACCGATTCCCGCTTTGACAGCTACGCCTTTGGCGCCGAACGTTCCATTTGACGAGGCCAGTAGGCCGTTGGCTTCCTGCTTGTGCCAGGAGCTAAAAGCGTCTGCGGCCGATCCGGCCGTCATCGCCGCGATACTGGTGAGCCAAAGCGCCCGGATGTGCTTTTCATGAGAAGTTTCGACATAGGCGATGTTCTGTTTCGGCATGACGGGCGCGGCTGTTTCCACCCCTGTATCGAAAGAGGACTTGGCCAGCATGGCGCTGTTAGACAACTGCCCAGGAGTAATTAAATTTTGGGCGCGAATTGCGCTAGCCGAACACAACAGCGAAGCGGCAATACCAACCAGTTTGAGGACTTTCATTTCCATTCTCCGGATCGCGGATGCAATCACAGGATTTATCGGTGGAAATGGGCAGCGGCTTTAGGGGGATAAAACGTTGGCGATCAAACGCCCCGATCTCT
The DNA here is from genome assembly GCA_003167495.1 of Bryobacterales bacterium. Lineage (GTDB taxonomy): Bacteria > Acidobacteriota > Terriglobia > Bryobacterales > Bryobacteraceae > Bog-105. The sequence goes on from PMSX01000034.1 coordinate 23,865, forward strand.
ACTTGCTTTGCTTACTACTCCTACTTCAAAAGATCCTGGATGTGGCTTTCGAAGTTGCCTTTGTCGACGACGCCTGTGTGCGAAACCGCAATTTTTCCGTCGCGGTCGATGAGCAGCGTCATTGGCATAGAAGTGAGATTGTATTGCGCCGCTAGTCCGTCGTTACCGATGACAACGGGATATTTGATGTTCTTTTGGGCGAGAAACGGCTTAACGATTTTCATGCCTTCTTCGTCCATGGACACGCCAATGACGGCGAGACCTTTGTCCTGATACTTCTGCTGGAATTCGATGTACCACGGGATTTCCAGTTTGCAACCGCCACACCAGGTAGCCCAGAAATCAAGGAGGACCACTTTGCCTTTAAAGGCGGACAAGGTGATGCGCTGTCCGGTGGCATCGGTCAAAGTGAAATCGGGAGCCTTCTTTCTCTGCGCTTGCGGCGTGAGTACATCGGGAGTACTGGCGGTTTGGGCTGCAAGCAGCGCTACACAGGCAGTCGCGATGGTTAGGTTAAGTCGCTTCATTGTTCCTCCGTTATGGTTTGGCCACGCTATCGATGATAATGAATTCGTCCGGTCCATTGCTCGGGTCGATGTTCAGGCCTAGTTTCTTCATGGCGATTTTTGCTGCTTGAAGGAGAACCGGCGGGGGCGGGGGCGTTGTGGGATCGCTCATTGCGGGCAATGAGCGCGCACGGTATAGGAGTCCTCTGTCTTCGGCGGACAGATCCAGGTGCATGTTGAACCTTCCGACAATCCCGGTCTCGTCTACTACGTGCCGGCCCAGGAAGACCGAGAACGCCGTGCAAAGATCCGCCATCGTCGCAGCCTTCATGTCAACGCTGCTTCCAGAGGCTCGGGCCGTTGCACAATCCGCAGGCGACGGTGGATTGTCGAAATCTCGAGGAGTGCAACTTCCCTGAAATGGCCGCAGATTGGGACCGCCGTCGGCGACCGCCAGCGCATAAACTGGGACCTTCCTTGTCTCGCGATGAAGCTTCAGCTTAAGCCTATCTTCGAGAAACGATTGCAGCATGGGTCCGTGCATCATGGCCTGGCCCTGCCCGTCGGCTTTCGCGTCGATCTGGTAGAGGTCAGACGTGGTCCAGCCTGGGCCGCCGGTGACCGTGAGAGACGACCCTTCGTTCATATGACCGCCCGCGAATAACCCGTACGCCTGCTGGACAAAACGTTGCACAGTTGTGCAACCCGTCTGCAACCTTCCGGGAGTTTCTGGGACTGGCCTGTGGCTGAAGGTCTGGCAAGGGGTGATAGCGGCCGCTGCGAATTTTGGAATGGACGCATTTGAAGGGAACGCGGACGGCGAAGGAGCATGCATCATACCGACGACTATCGGGGCGGCAAGAGCCGTGATGGCGACAACTCCCAGAGCTACTCTGCTTGGGAGGTTTAGGGCGGTGGGAATGCGCCCGGTTAGGATCGCCTGGAGGCGCTTTGTTAAATTCGACCCGGTCACTCCCGATACGCAAGACAGTGGCGATTCCAGGTAGTTCTTGCAAACGTTGAGAATTCCTTCCGCATAGTCGTTCGGTTCATTGCCCAAGCTGAGCACGGCTTCGTCACAGGCCCGCTCGCGTTCTTCCATCAACCGTGCGCCGATCCACCAGACTAGCGGATGAAACCAGAAGACTGCCTCTACAACCATGTGAGTCGCGGAGGTTAGGTTATCGCGTCTCCTAACGTGGCATGACTCGTGGGCAAGCACTGCCTCCAATTGAGATGGAGTCAGACGTTGAGCAATACCCTCCGGCACGAGAAGGATAGGACGGAACAGCCCGACGACACCGGGTTCCAGTAAGCCGGGTGAGGCGCGAACCTCCACTGTTGCCGGAATGTCAGTCGGAGTGCTTGAGCGGACAGCGGCTCGAATCTTGCGCCAACCCTGAGATCGCATTAGTGCGATTGCTCCAAATCCGCACAGCCACACAAAGAAGACACCTATGATAGACAGGGGAACCCAATCCACAGTGCTTCCGCTTATGGGAAGTGCGGGCGGCAAGGCGTTGGGGAATGGTTGCGTGATTTGCTCCATGGTGAAGGAGAGGGACGGCGTCACAACCGTTCTCGCGATCGGCGCCCACCCCAAGTGACTGCCAATGCCCATGAGCGGCGAGAACGGGATGAAGAACTTGAATGATGCGCTGAACCACAACCAGTAACGGACTGCGGCCTGGCTCTTGCGGAAGGCGATAGCCAGCAGAGCTGCCACGATTGCGAACAACGTGGATTGCCAGAGATGGTTAGTCAGTTGCCCGATCATTTGATTTACGCGTCCTTCCTGCTTTCTGGCCAAATTTCTTGACGGTTTGCTCCAACTCGCGGACATCGTCGAGCGTAAGTTTGCCTGCCTCGGCTAACTGCGCCATCATCGGCTGTGCCCGGCCTCCGAAGAAACTTAGAATCTCGTCGAGCAGCCGGTGGCGTGTTACGTCGCGCGCGATGGTGGGCTCAAAGATGTGGGCGTTGCTGATTTTTCGCACGCGGCGCAGGGCTTTCTTTCCTTCTAGGCGATATACGGTTGTCTGAATGGTTGTGTACGCGGGGCGAGGCTCTGGAAAGGCTTCCTGAATTTCTCGAATAGATGCTTTTCCATGCGCCCAGAGGGCTTCCAGGATTTGCAGTTCGAGCTTGGTTAGCTTGGGCTGGTTCATTCTGCGCTACTATCCTATGTTTTATTCTACTACTGAATAGTAGATAAAAGCAAGCTTAACTCGCTCACGCTCGTGGCTCAGATTCGGAAATGCAGCTCCGCTTTGAGGTGCTAGCTCAGATGCTCGAGGGTCAGCTTCATGAGTTTGCGTACGCCTTCGAGTGGAGCGCCGAGACCTTCGAATTCGAGCGAATAAATGCCCTTGAAGCCCGCGTCGCGCATGACCTTCATTGAAGCGGCAAAATCGTCAGGATAAAATTTGCCGTTGTCGGCGATGCCGTCCTTGGCGTGGCAAATATTCGAAGCGTGGGGCGCCAGCATACGCAACGTATCCAGCGCGAAAGCCGCGGACTTGGTAGCAAAGTTGCCGAAATCGGGGCAGGTACCGGTTTGGGCGGTCCCCAGTTGCCTGATGACGCTGGTGAGAGTTTCCGCCGACTCGCGCTTTATGTCATCGTTGTGGAACAACACTTTCACGCCCTGTGCGTGAGCAACTTCGACAAATGGCGCCAAATTGTGAGCTGCAGTTTGAGAGTTGGTCGGCCCTTCGCCGGAAAGGGCAATGGTGATGCTTGGAGAACCGAGTGCTAGGGCTACCGCAACCCAGCGCTCTGCCTCTTTAGTGACGTTCTTATGATCGTCAGTCTGCGTAAAAACGCCGCCGGGAAGCTCCAATCCCATCAAGTTACAGCAACGCGAATTGGCTTTTTTCAAGCCAGCTTTCACTTGTTTGATGGTTGAGGAATCTGTGTCGGCGAAGTGCTGGGGCAAGAACTCGACGTTGTGAATATTGAAGTGGTCGGCGAGAAATTCTGGAAATTCAGCTTGGGTGAGCAAGGAATATTCAGCATTACGGTACTCATGCATTTGCGGAGTATCGAAATAGGCACGGAAGGGCCAGGAGTTGCAAGCCAGCCGGTCAATGCCTTTTGTGTCCGATGGATTTTCGACGCGATGCCCAGCGGAAAGCAAGGCCGCGGAGCCCGTGCTGCGGAGGAAGCCTCTGCGGTTTAGATTTCTATTGTGGTTGATTGCCATTTGGTTTGTCTTAGGAATTGCAGCCGGGAGAGCGCGCGTAGAAAGCATTGCCTTTGAAATCCAGCTCTCGGAGGCCGACTTGCGAAGTATAGAAGCCCCTAATTGCCTCGGCCTTCATGAATGAGAAGAATCGAGTGCCCGCGTTTTCATGCTTGTCATTTCGCTCATCGCTGATTGAGTGCAAGATCGCCACCTGCTGGGGCAATTCGAGTGACAAGAATTCTTTTGAATACTTTGTCCGCGACGCAGTAAGAATCCATACGATTCCGGCACGGCAAATCGACGGAGGGCGTTCCTTCACAGCAGTGTTTTGGGCTAAGCCGAAATACGCAGTAGCTAGTGCGCGATGGAGTGAATCGAGACGCGCCTCGGCCTGCAGGACGCCGTCAGCGCTGGAGACTCGGAGGTCAATCCACTCTGCGAGCTCTTGGATTGTGCTCGACCCACCCGCAACCTCGCCGAGCAACAATTGAATCAAACGGTGAATCAGGGCGAATTCGGCGTTTGAGAAGAATAATGGTTTGAACGGGCCATTTTGAGGACGAATGTAGTCAGTGGGACAGCCGGGCGGAATTGGATGATAGCGGGCTGTATTCATGAGCGCGTGGCCGAGGTGATCGGAAGAAGCTTCATAAACGCCGGGCGGAAGAGTGACACTGTTGGGAACGCTGCCACTGACTCGCCGCACGACTCCCAAGCCGGCGGCGGCTTGAGTGATGGTGACGATCCAGGTTCGGCGAGTTTGATCGCTCAAATTTACAGTTCGCCTTTCTTAGAAGCTTCTACTATATAATCCGCCGCTCGCACGGAGATTGCCATGATGGTGAGCGTCGGCTCATAACAGCCTTGGGTGACAAAGGCCGCGCCGTCCGTAACAAAGACGTTTTTGACGTCGTGCACCTGGTTGTATGTGTTGAGCACGCTCTTCTTCGGGTCTTTTCCCATGCGCGCGGTGCCACATTCGTGAATGTTCTTTCCAAATACGCTCAGGTCGCCGCTTGGCGGAGTGGACGCCTCCACTTGCAAGGCGTCTAACATCGCGGAGACGTCGTGCCGCATGGCCTTTGCCATGGTATGTTCATTCTCGCCATAGCTTGCGTTGATTCGCAAAGCAGGTATGCCCCAAGCGTCATGCTTTGCGGGATCGAGCTCAACGAAATTGTCAAAGCGTGGCAGACACTCGCCCTGTGCTTCGAGCGAAACGTAATAAGGGATCTGTTGACGCACCTTTTCACGCCAAGCGCTCCCGAAACCAGGAAGCGAAAATGCGTGTTCGTAAAGCTGCTGGCTAGCGGCTCCATCAAAACGATATCCGCGTAAGAAATTATTATTCTTGTGGCCATCCGTATTGGCGTACTTCGGAATTAGATAACCACAAGGATTGCCAAGGGGCTCACGTTTCGCGCTTTTGAGAGAAGCGAGTTCGCCGCCGGCTCCCTCTACTGTAAAGTGGTCCATCAAATAGTGACCCAGAACGCCACTCGAGTTCCCTACCCCGTTGGGAAATCTGGAAGATCGAGAGTTCAGGAGGATGCGCGTGGATTCAAGAGTGGCGGCCGCAACAACCACGATCTTCGCGCGCGCCTCAGCGTGCCTCTTAGTGAGTCGACCTATATAGTGCACACCTTGCGCCTTACCTTCGCTATTGGTGACGATATGACTGACGACGGCGTCACTCACTAAGGTGAAGCGACCGGTGCGAGCGGCGGCAGGGAGTGTGACTGAGGGGCTGTTGAAGTAGGAGGCCGTGTGGCACCCACGCTGGCACTGATCACAATAGTGACACGCGGGACGCCCGTTGTGAGGGACAGTCAGGTTTGCGACGCGATCGGACATGACACGCCAGCCGAACTGTTTTTCGATTACACTCTTGACGAGTATTTCGCCGCAGGACAGATTCATGGGAGGCAGGAACTGGCCGTCGGGCATCTGCGCGAGCCCTTCCTTTGACGCACTTACGCCTATGTAGCTTTCTACTCTGTCGTAATACGGCTCAATCTCGGCGTAAGTGAAAGGCCAATTCTCTTCATAACCATCGCGACTGGCAGCGTTAAATTCGTAGTCGCTATAGCGATAGCTTTCGCGGGCCCAGCAAAATGTCTTTCCGCCGACTTGCCGACCCCTGATCCACATGAAGGGCTTGTCTGGTGGAAAGGTGTACGGGTGCTCGTTGTCATCGACAAAAAACTGATGACTGTACTCATCACACGCATAGCAAAGGCGCTGCACAGGCTGATTTTCGAGCAATTCCTTCTGATTTCCGAAACCGCGATATCTCAGTTGATAAGGCCAAGCGTGCTCGGTGAAATCGCGGCTCGGGATGCGAGGCGGACCAGCTTCGAGCATCAGAACTTCCATCCCTTTTTCGGTGAGTTCTTTGGCGACCCAGCCGCCACTGGCGCCCGAACCGACAATCAGAGCGTCGTAGACCTTCGTTTCATTCGCCATAGAACGCAAAAATGGGGGCACCTAGCACGCGATGGTTGGGCGTGCGGCTTGCTTCCACTCTGGAATTATACTCACTTGTTGATTTAGGCGGGTTTTTGCTCCTTTCGATAGGTGGAGAGGAAGTTGTCAAGGTCGAGATGGGTTTCGGTGAGGCGATAATAGTCGCAATTCTTGGCGCGGTAGGCCAGGTATTCGGCAAGTGAAAAATCGAACCCAAACTCGGCGAAATCGAATTTGATCTCGTATTTACGGGCGTTGTCGTGGATTTTGTCGGCGCGGCGGATTTCGTTCTGGCGCTTTTGCTTCTCTTCTTTCTCTTTGTCGGCGCGTTCCTGCTGGAAGGCTTTCAGTTCGGCCAGGTCAGCTTGGCGCTGATTGCGGAGACGGCGCTCTTGAAGGGCTAGATTGCAGAGATCGCGGCGATACGTGATGAAAATTTCGCCTTGAATGAGCGCTTCGCGATTGGCGAGGTTGGTCTCTTCAGGGTAAAGGTCGGCGAGTTTGATGCGGCCGATGGCGTAGATGCTGGCTTCGAGAGGCGCGATGCGGAGGAGACGCCATTCGGTGTCGGCGATGCATTGCGCAAGGGCACTTTCTTTACCGGTGGCCGGGCCGAGGTCGTCGAGGATGCGATTGAGGTGCTGCTGGTAGGCTTCGGCGTCGTCTGTTGGAAGGACGACGGTGCGGCCGGTGAGTCCGGTTTTGACGGCGTTCATAGATGATTTCGCCTTACCAGTTTTTGTGCGAGGTCCGGTACTGTGCTGCGCGTTGGCGCGATTGGCATTAAGGCGGGCGTCGGAGATGTTGTCTTCAGAGTGGTTGTCTGGCGGTTCGAAATCGACGATTGGAGGTTGCGGGTCGGTGTTGCCGCCGGCGGATGCGGAGGCGGTCATGACTTTGGTGGCATTGACAGCCAGTTTGGCTTGGCGCTCAGCGGCGCGACGAGTGGCACGATTTGACATGTGGTTACTCCTGGTTGAAAAGTAGCGTGCGGAGGGGATGGGCCGAACGGGGGAGTGGTTTTGAAGTGGGAGGAGGTGGGGGTAAGTGGTTTGGAATGTGGGGGAAAGAAGTATTTTCGTTTTTTTGGGGAGGGTTGTGACTGAAAAGAGCCTTTTCGTGCAAACCGGTTCGGCTTGCTGTGTTGGAGTTTCTACACCATGTTGAGATTCGTCCCGACGTTATGATGGGCAAGCCTTGTTTCACGGGCACACGGATTCCTGTGTACTTGATTCTCCAAAAGCTCGCGGCTGGAGAAAGTGCCGATGAAATCCTGACGGCTTATCCGCAGCTACGGGCAGAACATGTCAGGGCGGCTCTCGAATACGCCGCCCAGTTGGCCACCGAAGAGATTGTCCTTACGACGTAGCGAGACTCTTCCTGGACGAGAACCTCTCACCCGTCCCTGGCCCGGTAGCTGCTGGCATTCCGCAATTCGCTGCGAGGGGTATGCGTGAGTTGGACAAGGAAACGTCTCGCGGCTAGCAGGCGATCGTTACCCCTACGGTGACGAACCTCACTGAAAGAGTTCGGGTATCGGTCGAGGACTTTCTCCAGGCCACCCGTTAGGAGACCGCATTTCGTTGTAGCGCGGTCTCCTGCGATCCCGTGAAGTCAGCTTGTCATGGCTAACCGTGTTGCTCTGGACGCACCACGCGCTACTCGGAAAAAGGTCCGATTCCAGCGCGCTTGTGGGCTGTAAGTCCGGTTCGAGGAGCCGCAGCCAACCCGAACGAGCTTACGCTTCGAAAGCCAATGACTAGAACGCCGTCTCCCGAGCTATTCCGGTTTTCGGGCGGCCTGCTCCCCAGAAACAGCGAAAACAACACCGTGCCAGATCCTTGCCCAGAAAGATCGTCTTGTCGGAGTATGGCTGGCTTCTTACAGAAACGTCACATGGCTGGCGAAGCTATGCGCTATCGGTCTTAGTGGCCCAGAGCGGTTTTTCATCCGATGAGATGACGATGGCGTTGCCGTCGTCCTGAACAGTGAGGTACGCGCCCTTATGTTTATCCGTCTTGGTGGCCCACTTCGCCTTCTGCTGTTTGTCGTACAGAACGAGATTGCCGTCATCCTGCATGATCAGATAGTCCAGGTCTGTTGCGTTTGTGTTCGCGGCCCAAATAGGCGTGCCGCCGTTGTACAACACAATATTGCCGTCAGTCTGAAACGTAAAAACATAGTTGCCGTCCGGGGAGGCCAATTGGCCGCCTGGAAGTAGCTTCTGGTTGGCATTCAAACGGGATGGCAAGTTCGTTGTGGTGGCAGTGGCGCTTGTTCCCTGATTGGAAGTTGCAGGTGGCGCTAACGGAAGCACATTGAACACGTCCGATTCAGTATTGGAATAAAACAAGCTATCGTTATCGGAAGCCCGATAGACCGCGAGCATAATGCCGGCAGCGCTGCCCATGAGTGCGGGCGAGTCTTGTGTCTGGCCGGGGAAGGCTTGTGAGTTGGTCCAGACCACGCCATCGGTGCTTTCAATAGTGTGGAGAGTCTCATCGGTCGCCGCCCAGAGCACGATTGACTTGGTGCCCGTCGGATCGACAGATATGGCGGGGCCTAGCACCGAACTTGCTCCTTGAATCTCAAGGATCGGAGCCCAGTTGATTCCGTCGGCAGATTTGCCCACATAAATCACACCGTTCTGATTGACGGCACAAAACAGATTGTTGTTCAGCACGGTCACAGAAGGTCCGTGCGTGATGCTGGTGAAGGTGGTGGCGACCGGTTTTTGCCAGTTCAGCGGACTGCCGGCTGCCGTCGAGGCCGTAGCCATGTTCACGTGTCCGCTTGAGGTGCGATAGAGAAGCATGAGCTGGTCACCGAAATTGACAAGCGCGGGGCGAGTGGCGGTGTCGGCGTCAGTGATGGCGATTGGACTGAAAACTGCCACCAGAGCTTTCTTGAAATCATCCGGGCTATCAGCGTCGGCAGGGTACGGAATGGTGTAGTAGCCAAGGCTTGAACCCTGCGAGACGATGAGGAAAGTATTGAGGTTCAGGTAACCTACGGCCGGCGGCATAACCGACCATGCCTTGGACTTGGCGTCCACTGTAATTTCCTGCGAGCCGAACCATTTTTGATGGGTGTATGGATCGAAGAGATTGGTCCAAACATCCTGCGAGCCTTTTTTGTTGTCCTTGTAAGCGCTGAGAATGTAGCCTCGCCACACGCGGGCGAGTGAGACCGCGGCGATACTGGCATCGCTCCCGATCTGGACGTCATTTTTCCAAGTGGCTTGAGTTTGGGTTGGCATGTCAGTTTCTCCTTTCAGGCAGTGGCAGCTGCGCCCGAGGCTGGAGCAGCAAGAGTCTTGCCGCGGAACACAACTGCGAAAACTGCCTGACCAGCGGCCTGTTGGATTTGCTTTTGATTGGAGCCCGCGCCGGGAACTTGCGCCGCGAATGGGAAGACAACGTTTTGCATGTAGTCGTCAGGTGGGGAAAGAGGCGGCTTCTTGCCGAGGATTTTGCCAATAATGGCGATAATCGCAGTGACAATAATCGAAATAGCGACAAGCACGAGGCCAACAACTGTGACGGCCAGAACGTCGACGACTGCATCAATCACAGCGCATACCAGCAGTGCAGTGTCAACTGTGAGCTGGAGGGCATCTCCCACGATTTGGACAGCGCCCGCCCCTGATTTGATGGCTGAGACGAGTGAGTAGAGATCGGAGGCAACCGCGGCGGCGGAGGTAATTGGTCCGAGGAATTCCTTGACCACGGAATTCGCGTCGCCGACGGCTCCAAAGATCTTGGATTTCGTGATGGCGTCGAGAGTGCTTGTAGCCTTGCTTGCGGTTTTGGCGGCTTCGTCAAAGTCCTGGTAAACGTAGTCGTTTACCCACTTGATAGCCTTGGAGACGAACTTGGCATCGAAGCCCTTCGATTCCGTCAGCACATTCTTGGTGAGCCTGCTGTTATCGAAAGCAACTGCTATGTTCCTTTTCAGCGACTGCAAGGCTGCCGAGATGTCGGCCTGACCGGATGTAATTGCATTAACGCCCTTGGTGATGGTCACAGTGAGATCGACAGCCTTATCCAGCGAGTCGACTGTATTGATCACGTATTGGGCGCGTTGTGCGGGCGTTAAGTCTGCCCAGTTCATATAAGCTCGCGCGGACATGTAAGTGGAATAGCCAAACTGCAGCGCGTAAAAGGTGGAAACCCCCAATTTGTAGCCAGAAACCTGCATGTTAAACTCATCTGAGGCTGCGATCGCTATTTGCAGACCCTTCGCCTGACCGGCCTGTTTCACTGCTTTGGCCGCATCGTTGATGCATTTGGTGAATTTGTCGACGAGGCCTGCCACACTCTTAACTTCCGAGAGCGCGGTCTTGACGTCTTTGAAAATATCGCTATTGGACGGGCTTGTTTGTATGTAATCGACAACGTCGGTAAGCGCGGCCGACAGCTCGGCTTGATCCGTATAGTCGACCGTGTCGACATTTTGGAGAAGGGCGGCGGCGACGATGTCTTCACGGAACTGCTGCTCCAAAGCGCCTGTGAGATCGAAAGCGCCCAACAGGCTCGCGTAACGCTTGCTAAGCTGCAGGGCTGGATTGCGAAAGCTTGAGACAGCAGTCGCCTGGCAAAGGAATGTGACCACGCTTGGCTGGTCGCCATTGGCCTGTTCGAGGAGGTTTAGAAGCTGCGGACCGCTAGTTGGATAGAGCAGCAAGCGCGGCTGCTGTGTGAAGTGAGCAGTGCGCGCTGCCATCAGGTGTTCCTTCTGTAGCTGCGCCATGCTGCCGATAGGTCCATGAAGAAAGCTGACGATGGCGTCCACCTGCTGGTCAGTCAGAGAATATTGGAGTTTGACATGGTTTTTCGCCCCTGGCAAAGACTCTTCATAAAGCTGCATGCCAAGCGAGGGCGGACCGAACACGGTATTGAACCACTCAGCGTTAGTGTCCAGGAACGTGAGACGGTCGGCAGCGACTGTTGCAGGCAGGCCACTCGAGATGTCGGGGCGTGTTTTGGACATCAGCTTCGATCGCCACTGTTCATCCATGGCCCATGAGAAGTCATCATTCATGACGTCGCAGGTAGCCTGGCTCAGGCCAGGGAAGGTGAGCGTTAATAATTCATTTTGGTCGGCGTTCTGTGAGGCGAGGGCAGGAACGGGAGCCGAAGGCAAACTTCCGGCACTCGTATTATGCGTACCATTGACGTAGCAGAGGCGAGTGCCACTCTTATCCGTATGAGCAAGGATGCCGATGACAGTGCTTCGATCTTCTTCGAACTCGAAAGTGGCCCAAGAATACGGACCGACAGGCTGACTGGGTGAGAAGAAGCTGAGCGCCAGTTCTTCGTCGTTATCATCGTCATCGGAATTCGGTGTGTTGTTGATCCAGGTTTTCAGAAACGGATCATTAGCCACGGCCGTTGAGCCGCCAACCACCGGAATAGGTTGTCCGTCGAGGTAACAACCGGACTGAGTGATGTCCAGGCGCTTGGGGCAGTCGCCAATGGGATCGTCATACCAGGGTGACAACTGGAACGATGCGGGTAAATTGGGCGGAGTCTTACCGACCCCGTAATTCAGTCTGATCGAAGGGGTTGTAGCAGCCATAAGTCTCCTCCTAGTCCAGCGTGGAGATTACAGAATCCCACGAAGACCTAGAGGGGTCAACCAGTAAGAACACGTACCGTCGCGCGCCTGAGGACTAGCCTGTAACTGAGAGGGAGCTTTTGGCCTTTAGGAACTTGTTGAAAATAGGGGCGACGTGTGAGAGCGTTGGATTGCAAGGTTTCTGCGGAGGAGAGGCCAGGTGTCTGACCCATTTTCGGATGTTACTTTATGAGGCTGTAAAGAACGTAAACGACCGGAAGCGCGAACAGGCTGCTATCGACCCGGTCGAGGATGCCGCCGTGGCCGGGGAGAAGGTTGCTGCTGTCTTTGACACCGGCGCCGCGCTTCAGAGCGGATTCGGCGAGATCGCCGAGTTGGCCGGCAAAGTTGGCAACGGCGGCGAGCAATGCCACTTGCCAGCGGGGGATTTGAGGGACAAAATAGCCGAGATACAACAGGCCGAAGAGCACCGCTCCGAAAACGGAAGCAATGGCGCCTTCCCAACTCTTGCCGGGACTTACGACGGGCGCGAGTTTATGCTTGCCGAATTGGCGGCCTACATAATAAGCCGCGCTATCGCCCACCCAGTTGAGAGCAAGCGCAAAGAACAAAAAGTGCACGCTGATGGAGCGCAAGTCGATGGCAAAACGCCACGGGGCGAAGGCATAGAAAGCCCCCATAAAGGCAGCTGCCACTTCTGGCAAAACGTCACGCAGGTTATTTTGGCGCAACGCCGCGACAAAAGAGCAAAGCAGGAGAATACTCGCGCCCGGGAGAGTGAATTGTGGAAAGAAAATAATTAACAGGCCCGTCAGCCAGCCGAAAGGGCCGGGCCGGGGAATGGCTTGGGCGGTTACGAGTCCCGAATACTCCCAGTAACCGAGCACGGCGAAAAACAGCGCGCCTGCAATGAAAAGGGGAGTGGGCGCCCAACCGACCAGATAGACGGCTACCGCAACCAGACCCAGCGCCGTGACGACGCGATTCATAAGGCAAAGACGGGCTTCGAAAAATTCATTTTGCGTTTAGCCCAACTGGGCCAAAGGCAATTCTAATCCGTCGTCGTCTAAGAGCAGCAGTTCTTGGGTTTCCACAACAGGCGCGGGCGAACGGGTCAAGCCGCCAAAACGGCGCTCGCGGTGTTGATATTCACAAATGGCTTCGAGAAGGTCGCGCCGCGAAAAATCGGGCCAAAGTGTTTCGGTGACGTAAAGTTCGGAATAGGCGATCTGCCAAAGCAGGAAATTGCTGACCCGCATTTCCCCCGACGTGCGAATGAGCAGATCGGGATCTTTTTGGCCGGCGGTGTAGAGGTGTTCCGCAATGGTCTCTTCGGTGATTTCGAGGGCGTCGAGATTGCCTTCGTTGCGGGCGTTCTCCAGCATGGAGTTGACGGCATCGACGAGTTCGGTGCGGCCGCCGTAGTTGATGGCCAGATTGAGGCGCATGCCGCGATTCTTGCCCGTCTTCTCAATGACGCTTTGCAATTCCGCCTGCACCACTTCGGGCAAAGATTCGATTCGGCCAATGGCGGTAAATTGAATATCGTTGCGCATCATTTTCGGCAGCTCTTTGCGCAGATAGAGACGCAGCAAGCGCCAAAGACCTTCTACTTCGAGGCGCGGACGTTTCCAGTTTTCGACCGAAAAGGCGTATAGCGTCAAAGCCTCCAGACCTAGTTGCGCGCACGTTTCAACAATGTTTCCCACCACCGCGACACCGGCGCGATGTCCCATGATGCGGGGGTAATTTCGTTGCTTGGCCCAACGCCCGTTGCCATCCATAATAATGGCGATGTGAGCAGGGAGACGGAGCGGGTCAATTTGGTGAGCAATACGCCAATCGGCGTCCCCCGGAGAGAGGACCTGAAGCAGTTCCTTCATATCGTAAAGTTCTATGGTACACCAAGGAGAAAGGTGGTTGCCACAAAAGTAGGGAAGGAATTTTCCTCACACTTTTATGAATAATGGGCTGATAGCAGCGGCGGCGCAATAAAAGCTGCCTAGGGGTAATTCATATTCGCGGGCCTTCTTTTTCATGATGAAAATGTACATGCTGCCTATCGCCACACCGATGAGGCTACCTAATAATAGCGTCTGAATCCCCGCTTCTAAACCCAGAAATACTCCAATGCACGGCAGCAACTTTACGTCGCCCAAGCCAAGCACCTGGCGCTTGGCGACTTTACCCCAGATCAAGCCAACGGCGGCAAGCGGAAGTGTGAGCACAAAGGCGCCAGCCAGCGCTTCGAACAACGATTGGCCGCGTACCCCCGCTGACGGCAAGAGCAGCTGACCTAAATCGCCCGGCACCTTTGTAAAGAAAGCAAACAACACGCCAAGCGCACTGCCGCCCAGAGTGAATTCGTCGGGCAAGATGCGCTCTTCGATGTCTGTCCAGAAGAGAGCGATCATGATGGCTTGGAAAAGGCACCACTTCAAGCCATCCAAGTTCCAACCGAAATGAGCGACCGTTCCAGCAAAAAATGCGGCGGTGATCAGTTCGACGAACGGGTAACGGAGACCAATAGGCTTTCCGCAGTCGCGGCAGCGGCCTTTCAAGCGTACGTAGCTCAAAAGCGGGATGTTGTCATACCAAGCAACGGGTTTGCCGCACTCGGGGCAGAACGAGCGCGGGCGAACAACGGATAAGTCTCGGGGGACGCGGTAAATGCAGACATTGAGGAAGCTACCGATGAGGAGTCCCGCCAGCGCGGCAAAGGCGACATGCATGCTGGCTTCAAACGGCAAGCGTCCTCCGGTAGGAAGCGAACGTGTTTTCAACCATGCGCTGTGCTGTAAAGCATTCGGCCACTCTTTTCTTTCCCTGTTCTATTAAAGTCTGAGCGAGCGAGGAATCTTCTCGCAGGCGCGTGATGGCGGCGGCAATTTTGGGTGCATCGTTGGCGGTGACCAGCCCGGCCTCGCCAAAACCCACTGCTTCCGGCAAACCGCCGACATCGCTGGCGATAACGGGAATGCCCATGGCCATGGCGAACAATGCGGCGGAACCTAAGCCTTCGGCGCGGGTGATGTAGAGGAACATGGAAGCGCGCGTGAGATCGTTGGGCAAATCGTTTGAATAGGTGACGGAGATGTTGGCGAGCCGTGCAGCTTCCGCGATGAGATCGCGGCCTTTTGCGGGATCGTGGGATGCGAGGGCGACGGCGGGGTGGGTGGGACTCCACACAGCGGCAGTGACATCTTGGACGCCATCGTAAACGACATCGATTTTATTTTGAGCAAGGCCCGCGCGTTCCAACTCCGCCGCCACAAACCGCGAGACTGCTAAGAACCGGCTGGCTTGCCGGTATTTCCATTGCGAAAGAAGCGAACGCTTCAGGGGGAAAGCAACACGCCGCGAGACGACGAATGGAGCACGTACAGAGAGGGCGGCCAACGTGTGCGCGCGGGCATCATGCGCGTGGACCAAGTCGGCGCTTCTGGAATGCAAACGGAGCGTTCGCAGGCCAACCGGATAAACCGGAAAACCCGCTTCGGTGGCGCTTTCAAACAACGGCGAACTGGCGCGCGCCAGCAACGTGCATTCTTCGCCGGCGGCGCGCAAGCCGTTTAAGAGAAGCAAGACCTGACGCTGGCCGCCGCGCAATTCGCGTCCGGTATCCACATGCAGAATGCGCAATGCTACGCCTTTCGGCCTGGGCTCATAGAGCGCGCCTTCGCATATTTCACAAAGTTGTAAAGTGCGGCCATATAGGCGATGGTCAGCCCTTCGATGCCATCGAGAAAACCGGCTTTCAAGACATACGTGCGAAAAAACGTCCAGGGCGGGTCGAACAGCAGTCGCGCGAAACCCAACGACTTGCCGCGGGTGACCATTTCCTGCGCGGCGAGTGTTGTGTAGGCGTCCATGGTGCGCAGGTGCTCGCTCAAAGAACTGCAGGTGAAATGGAGCAGGTTTGATTCCAGGTGGCCCACGTTGCCATCGACCTTCACCGATTCATGGACGAACTCGCCGACCCACTGGGCTTTGCGGCGGTCGAAGAAGCGAATCTTGCGATCGGGATACCAACCGCTGTGCAAGATCCAACGGCCCAGATACTGAGCGAGGCGTGGCATGGTGTAGCCGGCATAGGCGGGTCCGGATTTTTTGATGTGCCAGATTTCGGCTTCGAGGGCTTCGCTGAGGCTTTCGTCGGCATCAAGAGAAAGAATCCAATCGTGCGTGGCGAGTTCGGCGGCGATGTTTTTCTGGGCGGCGTAACCGTGCCAGGAGGCTTCTTCGACGCGAGCGCCGAGTTTGCGGGCAATTTCGACGGTACGATCGTTGGAGCCGCTGTCGAGCACGAGAATTTCGTCGCAGCAGCGCAGGCTTTCAATTACGCGAGCGATGTTGCGCTCTTCATTGAAAGTGATGATAGCGGCGGAAATTTTCATACGCTAAAGGCGGGTGGGAACCAGCGACGCGCAAAGAAGGAATATGAGCAGGGTAACCACAGCCAGCCAGCGGCGGGTGGCATTGGGCGGAGTGGTGTCATAAACCAGGGGGTGACGCCGGCCGAAGAAGAACATGACGACCGCCCAGATCCACCACGGAAAATAGAATTTCCCCATCACAACCAATAGCGCCACCATGCAAGTTGAGATGATTCTGTGCCATCGCTCGCCAAAGACAGCGTACACCACGTGGCCGCCATCCAACTGGCCCAGTGGCAGTAGGTTGATAGCGGTCAAAAGCATGCCGGCCAGCGCGGCGACGGCCATGGGGTGGAGAAGAATGTGGTCGGAACCGGCCGCGCCGAAGCGCAGCCATTCGAGAGCGCGCAAGCCGATTGGAGTGGCCACAAGAAGAGCGTGTTGATCGCCGTCCGCCAGCGGATGGGAAAGCCAAACCCCGGCAAACAGAAAAGGCAGAAGCATGAGAAACCCGGCCAACGGTCCTGCGCTGCCGATGTCGAATAAAGCGCGCCGGGTGTAGATGGGAGTTTTGATTCGGATGAACGCGCCGAGGGTGCCGAATAGGGTGGGCGACGGCATAAAGTATGGAAGGGTGGCATCGACGCCGCGCTTCAAGCATAAGATGTAGTGGCCCATTTCGTGAGCCATTAGAATCAGCAGCAACGGAGCAGAAAAGATCAGGCCGTGCGCCAAAGCGCGGTCGCCATGGAGCAAGCGGAGGAAGCTGTTGAGGAGATCGTTTTGATCAAACGGACGGCCTCTGGCAAAGCTGTCGACCAAAGCAGAACCGAAGACGGTAGTGGTAGCACCGGTGAAAAGAAGGAGTAATAAGTTTAACCACCAGAAGCCAGGTAAAGACCAGCGCAGAGATTGCGGCGATTCTTCCGTCACCCAGGATTGCGGGGGTTCGGGCGAGCGACGATCAAGCGGACCCAGCAGTCCCGGCGGTTGTGACACATTCGTAATTACTGCAGAGCCTGCAGTTCCTTGCCAGGTTTGAAGCGAACGGCTTTGCCAGGTGGAATGGCCACCTCGGCGCCCGTGCGCGGGTTGCGGCCTATGCCCGTTTTGCGGGGCCGGACGTTGAAAATGCCAAAGCCACGCAGTTCAATCCGGTCGCCTTCGCTGAGGGCTTTCTTCATCGTGTCGAACACGGTTTCGACGGCCATCTCCGCCTTAGTCTTGGTGATTCCGGTTCGATTGACAACTTCGTTGATAATGTCTAATTTGATCAAACAGCCTCCCCGGCTTTGCAGAGCTAGTCACCTTTTCCCGCAATGCATAGCTAACAAAGAGTTTAACGCACTGGCAGGCGGCTCAGGCGACTTTTTAGCGGCGGTGGGCACAGTTCGGCATTTTTTTCTGGTCCAGCAAATTATTACCTGGCTCCCATTTGGGAGCGAGGCGCTTAAGTTATTGATAAAAATATGTTTCGTGGTTTTTTCGCGGTTGGTCATCAGCGTGCACAAATCGGTGGCAAAGCAGTATTTTATGTACTCTCGCAACGCTCGTGTTCTTTTGGTGGAAGATAATCCGGCTGATGTATGGCTCCTACGGGAGGCGCTCCGGCTCGCGCAGTTCCCAATTCAGTTGACCGTGGCACGCGATGGGGTGGAAGCGACCCGCTATCTTCGTCAAGTGGAACTGCAAAACAGCGCCGATGCTTTGCCGGATCTTGTTTTGTTGGATTTGAATTTGCCGCGCAAGAATGGCCGCGAGGTACTGGCTGACATTAGACGCTCGCGCGTGTTGCAGACTGTGCCCATCGTGATCTTGAGCACCTCGAACGGGGACGAAGAC
>PMSX01000339.1 GCA_003167495.1 Bryobacterales bacterium
AATACGGCATTCTGGCCGCGCATTGGTATTGGATCGGCGCCATTCCGGCGATGCTGTTTCTGGCGCTGGTGATGATGCCGTTCTACCACATCTCGAAAACTCACTCCGTGCCCGGCTACCTCAAGCTGCGGTTCGGCGAGGCCGCGCGCGCCACCTCGGCCATCTCCTTCGCTCTCATGACCATCCTGATGAGCGGCGTCAACATGTACGCCATGGCCGTCATCATGCAGGTCATCCTCGGCTGGGACCTCTCGTTCAGCATCTGGATCTCGTCCCTCACCGTCGGCGTCTACGTCGTTCTCGGCGGCCTGCTCTCGGCCATCTTTAATGAGGTGCTGCAGTTCGTTCTCATCTGGCTTGGCGCCATGCTCATCTCCATCATAGGACTCATCGAAGTCGGCGGCTGGTCCGGCATGATGGCGCGCATTCAGCACAACTCCGGCGCCCAATACACGCACCTCTGGAGCACCCTCGGCCACTTCTCCGACAACCCCATGGGCATCCACTGGACCGGCATCGTCCTAGGGCTGGGATTTGTCATCTCCTTCGGCTACTGGACCACGGACTTCTTAGTGGTGCAACGCGTACTCGCGGCGAAGGATCTGCGCTCCGCAAAGTTGGCGCCCATCATTGGAGCGAGCTTCAAAATGGCCGTGCCGTTCATCGTCATCCTGCCGGGACTGCTCGGCTTGGCGCTGCTGCCGGAGCACTTGACCGGGGAAGCGGAAGCACTGGCTACCGGGGGGCATAGTTATAACGAAGTGCTGCCTTTGATGCTGGCCCGCTATTGCAGCGCAGGACTGCTGGGGTTGGGCATCACCGCGTTGATCGCCGGGTTCATGTCCGGCATGGCCGGCAACGTCAGCGCCTTCTCCACGGTGTGGACGTATGACATTTACCGCGCCTTGATCAAGAAGAACGCCAGCGACGATCACTACGTGGCCATGGGCCGCTGGTGCACGATTGTCGGCGTGCTGGTCAGCATCGGCACCGCCTACCTGGTGATGCAATTCCTCAGCATCATGGATTATGTGCAGGCGCTGTTCAGCTTCTTTATCGCGCCGCTGTTTGGCACGGTGATCTTCGGCATGCTTTGGAAACGGGCGACACCCGCAGGCGGATTTTGGGGATTGCTGGCGGGGACGCTTAGTTCGATTGCGATGTGGGCGTGGGTCTACGAAGTACCGTCGGCGTTGCGTTACATAGCGCTTTCGCCCGCAGCCAAGCCGATGGCGGAAAATATGTACCGCGCGCTATGGAGCTGGATCATCTGTGCGACGGTAACGGTGGTGGTGAGTTTAATGACCAGGCCGAAGCCCGAAGCGGAATTGGTTGGGCTGGTTTATGGCTGTACCGAGATTCCTTCTGAAGGGGATTTGTATTGGTTCCAGAAACCGATCTTCTGGGCGGCGCTGGTGGCCATCGGGCTGGTGATACTGAATATTATTTTCTGGTAAATCAACATGCATGAACACGTCCGGATTCCTATTTGGTTCTTTATCGGGGTACTTCTCGCTGCGTACGGCGTGCTGATTTTCGGCGCCGGCATTTATGGTCTGTGGCATCCCGCGAACGTCGTGTTGGATGAACTCCATATTGGCATCTGGTGGGGAGGGTTGCTCCTCTTAATTGGACTTTTTTACGTTTGGCGCTTTTATCCCAGGAAACAGTAATGTCAAGCACAGCAAAATCGACTGCGAAGCTCGGACTGATTGTCGGCAATCGCGGTTTTTTCCCCGGTCACCTCGCAGCCGAGGGGCGTGAAGATATGTTGCGCGTTTTAGGCGCGGCCGGTGTGGAGGTGGTGGCGCTCACGACGCAAGAGGCAAGATATGGCGCCGTCGAAAGCTTCGAAGAGGCTAAACGGTGCGCGGATTTGTTCCGGCAGCATCGGGATTCGTTGGATGGCGTGATTGTGACGCTGCCCAACTTCGGCGATGAACGAGCGATTGCCGATACGCTGCGGCGCTCCGCCTTGCAGGTGCCGGTGTTGATTCAGGCGACGCCGGATTCAGCCGGCAAAATGACAATCGCGGATAGGCGCGACAGTTTTTGCGGCAAGATGTCGGCGTGCAATAACCTGATGCAGTACGGCATTCCATACTCGTTGACTACGCTGCACACAGAATCGCCGCATTCGGCGGAGTTCACCAAAGATCTGCAATGGTTTTTGGGTGTGTGCCGGGTGGTGCGCGGGTTGCGGAACTTGCGCATTGGGTCGATTGGCGCGCGGCCGCAGGCGTTTAACACGGTGCGCTACAGCGAAAAGATTCTGGAGACGGCGGGCATCTCTGTTATTACGCTCGACCTTTCGGAGATTCTGGGCCGGATCGAGAAGATGAAAGACGACGATCCCGCCGGGCAAGCAAAGTTGAAGGCGATTCAGGCCTACGTGTCCACAAAGGATGTGCCGGCTGCTTCGTTGATGAAGATGGCGAAGTTGGGCGCGGTGGTGGATGGCTGGATGAAGGAAACGGATACTGCCATTTCCGCGGTGCAATGCTGGACGTCGCTCGAAGAATATTTCGGGGTGGTGCCCTGCACAGTGATGAGCATGATGAGCAACGAGTTGATGTCGAGCGCATGCGAAGTGGATATTACGGGCGTGGTGGGGATGCATGCGTTGCGGTTGGCGTCGGAAACGCCCAGCGCGTTGCTTGACTGGAACAATAACTACGGGGAGGATCCGAACAAAGCGGTTTGCTTTCATTGCAGTAACTTGCCGAAACACTTCTTTCAAGATTTCCGGATGGATTATCAGGAAATTATTGCGGGCACGGTGGGCAAGTTGAATACCTTTGGCACGGTGATAGGCAAGGTGAAATCGGGACCGATGAGTTACTGCCGGATTTCGACGGACGATAATGCTGGACGCGTGCGCGGATACGTGGGAGACGGACGATTTACGGATGATTCACTGGTAACGTTCGGCGGTGCGGGCGTGGTGGAAATTCCACGCTTGCAAGACCTGTTGCGTTTTATTTGCGAACGCGGATTCGAGCACCATACGGCGGCCAATCTAGCTCCAGTTTCCAATATTGTTTACGAAGCAACGACCAAGTATCTAAACTGGGATATGTATTGGCACAAAGCATGAGCATCGTCGTCGCGGGAGTTGATTTTGGCACGCTAAGCGTTCGGGTTTCTCTTTTCGACAATGAAAAAGGGCGTCTAGGGTCGGGCGTGGCGGAGTATCCGCTGCATCGCAAGAGGGAGGACCCAGACTACGCGACGCAGAGCCATGCGGACCACATGTCCGCGCTGGTGGAGGCAACACACAGTGCCGTGGCTGAGGCAGGTGTGCCGGGGAAGGCGGTGAAAGCGATTGCGCTGGACACCACCGGGTCGAGCGTGATTCCCGTTGGCGACGATTTGGAGCCGCTGGACGATTACTACTTGTGGTGCGATCACCGGGCCTGGCATGAAGCGCAAGAAATTACCGAGAAAGCACATGAATCGGGCCTGTTGGCGATTAAGTGGTGCGGTGGGGCGTACTCCTCCGAATGGGGTTTCTCGAAACTGCTTCACTGGCTGCGCCACAACCCGGACAAACGCGACCATTTCGTGACTGCGTTCGAACATTGCGATTACGTAGCGACGGTGCTGTGCGGGATTCACACTATTGCCAACGCGCCTCGCAGTATTTGCGCGATGGGTCATAAGTGGATGTGGAACGAATCTTTGGGAGGGTTGCCGCCAGAGGGGTTCCTGATTAAAGTTGATCCGCTGCTGAAAGGGATGCGGACCAAATTGGGAGGACGGTACCGGACATCTAACTCCATTGCGGGTACGCTCTGTGATGAGTGGGCTACGAAGCTTGGACTGAGTCCAGGGATTCCGATTCCGGTAGGTGCGTTCGATGCGCATTGGGACGCGATCGGTGCAGGCGTCAAACTCGGAGACGTGGTGAACGTGATCGGCACGTCGACCTGCATCATTGGGTTGAGTGACAAGGTAAGTTTGGTGCCCGGTGTGTGCGGCGTGGTTCCCGGTTCGGTTGATCCGCAATTGACTGGCATTGAAGCGGGTCTGTCGGCAGTGGGCGATATCTTTGAAGCGATCGCGCGGAGGGCAGGAACGAGCGCTGGGTCACTCTCACGGGACATTGAACATTACCGGCCGGGTCAAACCGGGCTAATGCGCATGACGTGGGACAACGGCGACCGCACGGTGCTGGTGAATCCTGAATTGGGCGGTGTGACGCTTGGCTGGAATCTGACAAGCACCCCACAAGACGAACTGTTTGCAGCGATTGAAGGGACGGCGTTCCACACGCGGATCATTTTGAATCGAATGGCGGAGCATGGTACGGTCATCGACCGAATCATCAACGGCGGCGGCATTCCACAAAAGAACGATCAACTCAATCAGGTTTACGCGAACGTTCTGAATAAACCGATTCTGGTTCCGCAAGGTGATGTGACCAGTTTGGGGTCGGCCATTTTCGCTTTTTTGGCGGCACGTGGGTTTGGGTCAATCGATCAGGCGCAGGCGGCGCTATGTCCGAAGCATCGTGTTTTTAAGCCGGAACCGGCGGGTGTGGCCATTTATGAAGAGATGTTCCGGATGTACAAACGGCTGTATTTCGCTTTGGGCGCGAAGCGATCGGAGCCGGTGACGATTGGCGATGTGCTGCCAGGTTTGCGGCGGATTGCCGCGCAGGTGAGAGTTGCGAAATGGACCTAAAGACGCTACGCGAAGAGGTTCTGGAAGCGAATCTGGAGCTGGTAAGGCGCGGGTTGGTGATTTTCACATTTGGCAATGCGAGTGGGTATGATGCGGCTAGCGAGCGCGTAGTGATCAAGCCGAGCGGCGTACCCTATGACAAACTAACCCCGGGCGATTTGGTGATGACGGATCTGGACGGCCACATGCTGCCAGGGAGCACGCTGCGGCCTTCGTCGGATTTGCCTACACATCTGGCGTTGTACCGAGCCTTTCCCGGTGTGCGCGGCGTAGTGCATACGCATTCGCGCTATGCGACGGCGTGGGCGCAGGCGGGTGTGGAGATTCCGTGCTTAGGTACGACTCATGCGGATTATTTTCGCGGGCCGATTCCAGTGACACCGCGTATGGAGCCGAGTGAGGTTCAGACTGAGTATGAGTGGAATACTGGGCAGGTGATTATTAAGCGATTTACGGGGCTTGATCCGCTAGCGACTACGGCCGTGCTGGTGAACGGGCATGCGCCGTTTTGTTGGGGTGCGACTGTGACGGCTGCGGCGCATACAGCGGAGATTGTGGAGGAACTGGCACACATGGCGTTTCTCACCGTGACGATTAAGGCAGATGTGGCGGGCTTGCCGGATGTTCTCCGCGACAAGCATTTTCTGCGCAAACATGGGCCGGGCGCATACTATGGTCAAGATACTCCCGTCAAAAGTTGAGATGGCGCAGGCTGCGGCACGGCACGCGGCAGATTCGCTGCGGAGGTTGTTGGCGGCGAAGGAGGAGGTGCGGCTGCTGGCGGCTACGGGTGCGTCGCAGTTTGAGTTTCTGGAATGTCTGCGGGCGGAGCAGGGAATTGAGTGGCGGCGAGTGGAGTTGTTTCACCTGGATGAGTATGTGGGCCTCCCGGCGACTCATCCGGCGAGTTTCGCTAAGTACATTACAGCGCGAATCATCCGGCCATTTGGGATTGTGAAGTATCACTTGCTGGATGGGACGCGTGACCCGCATCAGGTGGCATCGGAGGTGGGCCACGCCATCGCCTCTGCGCCAGTTGATTTGGCGTTTTGCGGAATTGGGGAGAATGGGCATCTGGCGTTTAACGATCCGCCAGCGGATTTTGAAACGGATGTGCCGTACTTAGTAGTGAATTTGGATGATGCCTGCCAGCGGCAGCAGGTGGGTGAGGGGTGGTTTGCGACGTTGGAGGACGTGCCGAAGCAGGCGTTGAGTGTCAGTATCCGGCAGTTGATAAAGGCGAACGAAATTATTTGCGTGGTGCCGGATGCGCGGAAGGCGAAGGCGGTGCAGGTGTGTTTGAACGGGCCTATTTCGCCGGAGGCGCCGGCGTCGATTTTGCGGGTGCATCCGAATGCAACGATTTATTTGGATCCGGAGTCGGCGAAAGAAGTGGTGCCTTAGAACTTTGACAATGATGATTTTGAAAACCACTGATCGATGTAACGTCTGGCGTCTTCGAGCGAGACAACACAACCTTCGCGCGCGTCTTTGATGCCGCGGTCGATGGCAGCCAGAGTCTCGTCGTTTTCTTCTTCCGTGAGCTCAGGAACGGGGTGATTAAACTGCCCTTCGACCATACCTTCAATGTAGCTTAACGGGCATCGGAATGCCACAAAAAGAAGTAGTATTCGCAACAGAGTCTAAAAGTCCCCGTTAAACTAAAATCAGGGTGCTATGAAAGAGATTGCCCAGATCCTCGATCTTTGGTCTTCGGTCTCAGCGGCCGGCGAGGAAGCGGTGCTGGTTACGGTGGTGAAGACGCAAGGCTCATCCTACCGGTTGCCGGGAGCACGGCTGCTGCTGACGAAACATGGCCAGCGGGTTGGTGCGATCAGCGGCGGGTGCTTGGAAGACGATGTGGTGAAAAAGGCCTGGTGGCTGACCGAAAAAGGTCCGATCATTCGCCGCTACGACACTACCGCCGACAACGCGATCTCAACGAGTGGTTATGGACTCGGCTGCAACGGAATTGTCCACCTACTGATGGAGCGTGTGAAACCCGGCCACGCGAAGATTCTGGATTTGATTCGCCAAGTTCGAGCGACGCGCAATCCTGCGCAAGTGGCGCACGTTCTACAACCGGATCACGAAGCTGGGCAAAAACTTTACTTGCCAGGCGAATTCGAAGCTGGCGAGCGCGAGTTGTTCATCGAAACCCTGAGTCCCGCAGTACGTCTACTGGTTTTTGGAGCAGGCGACGACGCGATTCCTTTGACAGATGCAGCTAAATACCTGGGTTGGGAAGTTTTTGTTTACGATGGGCGCTCGCACTACGCGCGGCGCGAGAAATTTCCGCGTGCGGACGAAGTGACGGTGCGGGTTGCGGGCGCGCCGGCGCCGCCGGTTGATCCATGGACGGTCGCTGTGCTGATGTCTCATAGCTACAGTCAGGATCTGGAGGCATTGAAGGAACTGGCGCATTTGCCGTTGCCTTATCTCGGTGTTTTGGGCCCGAGCAAACGCACGGAACAACTGCTGAGCGATGCGGGTCTCGAACGAGAGAAGATGACCGCCAAACTTTATGCGCCGATGGGACTCGATATTGGCGCGGATGGCCCGGAACAGGTG
Organism: Bryobacterales bacterium; assembly: GCA_003167495.1. GTDB lineage: Bacteria > Acidobacteriota > Terriglobia > Bryobacterales > Bryobacteraceae > Bog-105. Next base: position 7,258 of record PMSX01000339.1, read on the forward strand.
GCTTTAGCCGTGATTGCCGAGATTCAGGCGAGCCTAAATGGACGGGAAGGTGGGCCGCTGAGCACTCGCGATGGCTGCATTCACGCACGCGAAGTGGACCCCGCCGCTGCCTGGAGTCAATCGATTGTTTGTGCTTAAATTTCAATTCATGGTCTTGAAATCAGCTCTTCTCACGCTCGTTGCGGTCATGGCGCTGAATGAGCAAACGGCTCCGCCTAATAAAGGCAAAGAGCTTGTCGACCAAGCGGTCAAAGCTTTGGGGGGCGACCGTTTTCTGAATATGCACACACGTCGCACGAGTGCGCGTATTTATTCTTTCTTCCACGACAAGATGAGCGGTTACGATGTTGCGAACATTTACACGCAATACTTAGACGACAAAAGCGTCAAAGGCTTACAACTTCGCGAGCGCGAGGTTCTGGGCAAACATCAGGACTATTCGTATCTTTTTCTAGCCGATCAAGGGTTCGACATCACGTTTCGCGGCGCGCGCCCGATTCCCGATGACCGCTGGGCAAATTACGTCCGCAC
>PMSX01000271.1 GCA_003167495.1 Bryobacterales bacterium
GAATACCCTCTATGGCAGCTTCATGAGCTAAACCGGATCGACAAGCACCGTAGAATCTCTGTCAGGCCCCAATTGGCCTTTGCCGAACATGGCGGGGAAGCCGAAGAAACCGTTTACGGGTTCGATATCACGCTTTGCGGCCCTTCCAAAGGCCAGCCACCCAAGATCGTCCCTTTTGTTGTGTTTGGCGAAAAGACAGATGGAATACCGCTCGATCTAGATGGGGTCAATCGGATTTGCAGTTTCGTGGCCGATGAGGTGCTGGTTCGTCTCGCGGGCTTTGCAAAATGATCTGTTGCAAAATGATCTATTTACACCCGCCCGACCTCTACGCCCAGCGGGCAGCGCGGGAGGCTTCACGTATCCGATACTCGATCGTATTCTTTGGATGCACTAATATCCACGAACCCGTCGTGGTCGTTGAAAGAATTCTCTCAAATCGAACCATGCTGCGAAAGGCCGTTGTCTACTCCGGAGCCGTTAAGATCAGCGGGTCGCTAAATCCTTGGCGACTTATCCGGCCAATCGTCGTGCCCGCGCGGCGCCAACTTGCCCAGAATGTGGTGCGTGCAGAGATTGGGCCGGATAAATCGCAAGTAACCAGCCAAACTGGTTCGTTCTAAATCGCTCACGCTGCATCTTGTGCAAGTAGACTTGGATCGGTTATTTTAGACCGGGGCGGATTTATTTCTCGGTCATGCCCTGAAACGCCAATCTCACCATAGTCGACAATACCTCCGAATGGATTCAAGACGCCGTCGGCGTTATCGATACTAATTCGCCTCAGTCGATTAACCCGAGTTGATTCAGAACCTTGTAGCCCGACGGACCATCTTCGTGGCTCCAAAAGTGATGGAAGACGGGTAGAGGCAGCAAACCCAACCGGATGAAGCAAACCGCAAACGCGCTAGGGCCTCGGCCATCGTTCATCTGTTGACAAACTTATAGTTTGCGGCTTGGTAACGTTTGCGGCATACATTCCTTTGTTTGCTTTGGGTGTCCGCTGGTCGAACTTGTCTTGATATTCGGCGCCTTAGCTAGCATGATTCTGCGTGCTCGTCAATTTCCAACAGAACGGAGCGCACTCACACTAATGGTGGAGCCAATTCCGTTGCGCCGGTTGGATGCCCGCTCAATCTGCTGACCTTGCGCTTGGAACATCTTCGATTCGCGCTTTCGGTCAAGCTTTCGTAAGACAACCGCGTAGTTTTCCAGTAGGACGGCATAGTGGACGTCGTCCTCACCGAGCGTCTTTTTACAAACGTTAATGGCACGTTGAAGGGTGCGCTCAGCATCGTCGAAGCGGCGCATTTTCACATACGTTGTCGCCAGATTATTCAAAGGCGCAATAAGGGACGGGTGTTCTTTGCCCAACGCAGCCTCGAATACCCGAATCGATTCCCGCTGCAGATCGACGGACTCTTGGTAACGCTCCTGATCGAAGCGGAGCACTGCGAGATTGTTCAAGGCGGTAGCCATTAGAGCTGGGTCTGCGGCCTTCTGTTTTGCGAGATCGGCGAGCGCGTCCAGTAGCAACGGCTCCTCTTCCCCATAGCGCTTCTCTTTCCTGAAAACCTCAGCTAGGCATTCACGGACGAAGGCAATGTTCTCAGTAGAGCCAATTCGTGCGTTAACCGCGATCGTCTGGCGCAACAGGGCGATTGCTTCCTCGCGATCGGCGGCTTGCGTCGGGAGAATGGCCATTTGGGAGAGCAGGAAGGCGTAGTTGAGCGAACCTTTGCCCTGAGTCTTCTCTACCAGCGCCAGCGAACGCCGGTACTCGGTTTCCGCTTCGGCAAATTGCCCAGCTTCAGCGTAGGCTCCGGCGAGAGCGTCGTGGAGTATGACCAACTGCCGGTTATCAATCGCAGCAGAGCGCGTGGCGATGGCCAGCGCTTCTCGAAAGGCATGCGCTGCTGCGGAATAGTTTCCAGCGTGGCTGAGTGACTGGCCCTCTGAAAGCCAGTCACTCCAGCCTTTGGGCGTTTCGCCTGCCTGGCCGCTCCGAACAACCAGCAGAAAAATACATAGTGCGAGTCGCATGTCTTCCCCCCGGAATACACAAAACGTTCAACTTTTTGCATTAACTGTTGTGCCGGGTTGCGCGGCAAAGGGAGGGGGCGTAACTAAGGTTCAGTTGGGCTATCATTCAGCCGTGTTGCGGCCACGTCGTTGCACTTAGTTAAGTAGGGGGTGCCCGACGAGTCGAAATATGTTGCCACAACCTGAGCCGTAAAGGAGCTCTCATTGACGGGTGTAATGGTAGCCATACCTTTCTGCGTGCCCGAAACATATGGAGCAGGAGGGTCGACGAGGAGGAGTTCGAAAACGTCCTTGTAGGTGCCGTCTTCGGCCTTCCGCCAATAGCCATGGCCAGGGGTAGCGTATCCAAACAATGCGTTGTTAAAGGTATTGGTCAAAGTACCATCGCTCGTGAAGCTAGCAAGACCCTGGAACGGTTTCGCCAGCGTCCCTGTGGTGACGCCGGGGCAGTAGGCGGGCGTCAGCTCCAAGCGCCAGGTACCCGTTAGACCTTTTGGTTCATGCCATTCCGCTCTAGCCCTGCTTCCCAGAACGATGAAGCCCAAGGTAAGCAAGCCGCAGAGAACTACCGTTGCAGAAACGCTCCGCTTGTTAAACAAGGAAAGCGGCCCCGTCGCCGCGGTCCTCTTGATTCCTTTCATAACCGACCTCCATTCTCGTACGTACCGTTCGTCCCATCGAGGGCCATGGTTTTCATGAGTAATCTCCTTTTTAAGAAATGCCAGGGGAAACCAGTGCGGCGCCCCTCTGCGAAACGCTCCGTTTCACAAGCTATTTTCCGCCACCAACTCGCCGTATACAATCCACGCGATCTCCGTTGTTCCTCAAATTTTAATCAGAGATTAAGTCATTGATTAGATGGGGGATAATTAGCGATCTCCGGCGAAATAAGTTGTGTTACGCTTTTCCAATGGCGACGGAGCGGGGTTCGGTGGTCCGTTTCGATTCCTTCGAGATGGATCTCGAATCCAGGCAACTGCGTAAGAACGGCCTGCGGTTGCGACTTTCGGGTCAACCGTTCCAGGTGTTGACCGTACTGGTTGAACGCGCCGGCGAAGTGGTCACGCGCGAGGAACTTCATTCCAAACTTTGGAAGGCGGAAACGTTCGTCGATTTCGATCATGGACTAAACAACGCCATCGCGCGGATCCGAGAGGTACTCGATGACACCCCAAGCAGGCCACGCTACGTGGAGACGATTCCGAAGCTTGGTTACCGCTTCGTCGCGCCGCTGCTCGACTCGCGCTCGCAAGTGGCGGTCGCACCGGTAGTCGAGTCAAGCGGCATCTCACAGCAGAAGGAGGGCGGTTCGAGCGCTGGCGGCCAAGTCGACGCCATCCCCAAACGGGGGTTGGCTCTTACCGGTTCAAAACTGTGGCTCGCCGGCGCGATCGTTGCGGTGAGCGCTGCGATTTTTTTGGTACTACTGATCCGAGGTGGCAACAAGACGACCGCGCCGCGTGCTATTACGTCCATCGCCGTTCTACCTCTGAAAAATATGTCGGGCGACCCAGGACAGGAATACCTTGCCGATGGAATGACCGAGGAATTAATAGGACGCCTTGCGGGAATTCACAACCTGCGCGTGATTTCGCGAACGACTGTGATGCGCTTCAAGGAAACAAAATTGTCTGCACCCGAGATAGCAAAGGCGCTGCAGGTTGACGCCTTAGTGGAGGGTTCGATAGTACAGGTCGGCGCCAGGATTCGAGTGCGTGCGCAGCTAATTCGCGGGGGCACTGACGAGCACTTCTGGTCAGAGGCCTATGATCGCCAAATGGTGGACATTCTTTCCTTAGAGAGTGAGGTTGCACAATCCATCGCCGAGAGGGTGCGGGTCACCATTAGCGGGCAAGAACACTCCCTGCTGGCGGCGGCACGTCACGTCTCGCCGGACGTTTACGAAAACTATCTTAAAGGACGATTCAGAACCGCCAACAGCCGGGCTGACCTTGAGAAGAGCGTTAGCTATTTCGAGGCGGCGATCAATAGAGACCCCACATTTGCGCCTGCCTACGTTGGGCTCGCCTCCACCTACGACGATCTTGGGACGATCATGGTGGGCGCAGCACCTGCGGAAATGCGCCCAAAGGCCATCAGCGCAGCCCTCAGGGCTTTGGAATTGGACCCCGATCTTGCCGAAGCCCATGCATTACTGGCCGACGTCTATCAGACACAATGGCAGTGGAAGAACGCCGAGGACGAATATAAGCTGGCGTTGAAATTGAAGCCTAACGACGCGGTTGCTCAAATCGCCTGGGCGGGTTGGCTTGCGTGCAATGGGCGTATTGAAGAAGCGGTTGACCGGGCCAGGTTTGCGGGGGAACTGGACCCTCTCGGAACAAAATCCAGCGTTGGGGTCGGCTGGATTTTGTTCCTGGCCCGGCAATTCGACGCTAGCGTAGCGGTACTCGAACGTTCGCTCTCGGTTCATCCCGAATCAGCTGAGACACGCTTTTATCTGGGCTTCACATTGATTGGGAAAGGAAAGCCGGAGATAGCGATTACCGACCTTGAGGAGGCCGTTTCGCTCTCGCACCGTGGCCCAGGCTCTGTTGGATTGCTGGCGGCGGCGTATGGCTACGCTGGGCACATGGATCAAGCGATTCGCTTAGTGAACGAACTGAAGCAACGCCAGGCGCAAGGCTACGTGCAGGCTGGTGCTTTCATTCATCCTTATTTGGCTCTTCGCGATTACAATGAGGTGTTCTTATGGTTCGACCGAGCCTATGCGGAGCAATCCAACCTTTTGCAATTCGTGAGAGTTCACCCGTTTTTTGATCCCATTCGCGCTGACCCTCGCTTCGAAAATCTCATCCAGCGAGTTGGGCTAAAATCGCCCTAGTGTGTTGCATTGGCACATTAGCAGACTGATCGGTACCCGGTGATTGCTTGTGAACTCGTAATTGAATAGAAAAAGTCGGCTTGTACCCTGCGATCCCTTTTTAAAGTCACTTTGCCGGGTGTCGCGCAAACCGTCGTGGTGCGGATCCGGCTCCGGATAGATCAGCTGTGACGGCGCAGGGTTTACTAATCAACACTCGTTTACCTCGCGATCGGCAACGGTTTTCACACTCGGGCGGCTCGTCCCCCGCGCTGCGGCCTTATCTTAGCGCTTATGGGACGGTCCCCCCCTTTTTCGCGCCCCTATAACCAGCAGTTGGCTTTGTTTTTACAAACCTCCGCGGGCCGCGTGAATTGGGTTCGTTTCGCAAAACGGCCGCATTCGCATCCTCGTTTCGCAAAAAAACGCTGTTTGTTCGCCTATTTCGCCAGTGATTCGGCCTTGCGTGTCGGTTTTCGTTTCGCAAAAAACGCCTTTTCTTCGCTTCTGGCGACAAAACGCCAGCGTAGCCTACTATAAAACGAGCAAGCACCCCAAAAACAGTAAGTATGACCCCAAACACCGCCAGCCGCAAAACTGCGCTGATCATCGGCGCTGGACCGGCGGGCCTCACCGCAGCCTACGAGCTTCTGAAGCGAACGGCCATTCTTCCCATCGTGCTCGAAAAAAGCGGCTATCTCGGAGGAATTTCGCGAACCGTCAATTACAAAGGCAACCGCATCGATATCGGCGGACACCGCTTCTTTTCGAAATCCGACCGCGTCATGCAGTGGTGGCTCGACATCCTGCCCATGCAGCAGACAGCCGGCAATTCCGCTCAGATCCAATACCAGGGGCAATCCGCTACCGTTCTCGCGAGTGGGCGGGCGGCAAGTCCATTCGATACCGATCGAGTGATGCTGCTGCGCCATCGGAAATCGCGCATCTATTTCATGCGCACGTTCTTCAACTATCCAATTACCCTAAGCGCGGACACGCTGCGCAAGTTGGGTTTGGTGAAGAGCATCAGGATTGGCCTGAGCTATCTGCGCGCCCTGGCGTTCCCTGTTCGCAAAGCGGAGAATCTTGAGCAATTCTTCATTAACCGCTTTGGGCGTGAACTGTACTTGACCTTCTTCAAGTCATACACCGAAAAAGTATGGGGGATTGCATGCAGTAAGATCAGTGCCGAATGGGGAGCGCAGCGCATTAAGGGCCTTTCTATTCCCAATGCCTTTGCACACATCTTTACCAGGCTCGCCGTAAAGAGCAGGGGCGGCGTCTCACAAAAAGGAGTGGAGACATCGCTCATCGAACAGTTTCTCTATCCCAAGTTCGGCCCCGGTCAAATGTGGGAAGAAGTAGCGAGGCGCGTCCAGAGCATGGGCGGCCAGATCTTGATGCACTCGAATGTGGAAGAAATCGAGCACGCGCCCGGGAGAATCCTCGCGATCACCGCGCGCAATACAAATTCCGGCGAAACCCGCAGGATGGAAGGAGATTATTTCTTTTCAACACTGCCGGTAAAAGAGTTGGTATCGAGCATGAATCCCGCGCCGCCCGCCAATGTGCGCGAAGTGGCGAACGGTTTGGTCTACCGCGATTTCATCACCGTTGGTTTGCTGTGTCGGAGCATCAAGCTTCGCGAAAAGTCGGGCGAGCTGATAAAGGATAACTGGATCTATATTCAGGAATCCGATTTTCTGGTAGGGCGCCTGCAGATTTTTAATAACTGGAGCCCTTCCATGGTGGCCGATCCGAACACCGTGTGGATCGGCTTGGAATACTTTTGCACCGAAGGCGACGCTCTGTGGAATCGCACCGATGCCGATCTCATCGCGCTCTCCATAAGCGAACTCGCATCCATGAACATTCTCGACCCGCCGGACGCCTTGGATGCCACCGTGCTCAGAATGCCAAAGACCTATCCGGCCTACTTCGGTTCCTATAACCGCTTTTCTGAAATCGTTTCCTGGGCTGACAGCTTTGAGAATCTCTTCCTGATCGGCCGTAACGGCATGCATAAATACAACAATCAGGATCACTCAATGCTGACGGCGATGACCGCGGTAGACAATATCCTCTCGAATGTCCGCAGCCGCGACAACCTATGGGCTTTGAACACTGAGCAAGACTATCAGGAAGAGAAGTAACCCTCCCTAAATGCCAAGAGCTTGGCCCGAGAACCTGACGGATACCGAACGAGTCCTAGCACCAGCTCGCAGAAGTTTGCGTACACCGCTATTTCACGGCTCGGAAACCCTTACTGAGCCGTGACCGTGAAGGAGCGGCAACGATACTCCAATTTACGTAATGAAGCACTAGGCCACGTTGCTGGTAGACTCGATGATTTAGTTTCCTCTTGAACACGGACGAAAGATCGAGCCAAGATGACGTCGCTTAACACACGCGAACAGGTTCCTCTTCCGCAGCCAGTGCTCGCACCACTGACGCGCGCGGCGATCTTTCTTGTCGTCACAATGAAGCCGGAGCGTGAGAGCGTTGCGGCCATACGTTCGTTCTGCGGCGATCTCGCCGGTCTGATTCGCGCGGTGGAGTTCCGCGACATTGATGCCGGACTGAACTGTATCGCAGCTTTCGGATCGGATGCGTGGGACCGGCTCTTCGGTAATCCGCGGCCAGCCGAATTGCATTCCTTCCGGGAAATCAGAAGTGGCGGCCGGCACGCCGTCGCCACTCCGGGCGACATGCTTTTCCACATCCGAGCCCAGCGAATGGACATCTGTTTTGAGTTGGCAACACAGATCATGGAACGCATCGGCGCGGCAGTTTCACCTGCCGACGAGGTTCAGGGCTTTCGTTACTTCGAGGATCGCGACCTTATCGGTTTCGTCGACGGGACGGAGAATCCACAAGGCACCGTCGCTCTCGAGGCCGCGCTGGTTGGCGAAGAGGACGCTCCCTTTGCCGGTGGCAGCTATGTGATTGTCCAGAAATATCTTCATGACATGAAGGCCTGGAATGCCCTTTCCACAGAGGCGCAAGAGCGCATTATCGGCCGAAAGAAACTGTCGGATATCGAGCTGGACGATGCCGTAAAACCGACCTCGGCTCATAACGCGCTCACCGTCATCGTCGAGGATGGGAAAGAGGTCAAGATTCTGCGAGACAACATGCCCTTCGGACAACCTGGGCGCGGCGAATTTGGTACCTATTTCATCGGCTACAGCCGTAGCCCGCGCGTCACCGAGCTCATGCTCGAGAATATGTTTGTAGGTCGTCCGCCGGGCAACTATGACCGGCTTTTGGACTTCAGCCGCGCCGTTACGGGAGGGCTGTTCTTTGCGCCGTCGGCAACCTTTCTTGAGGGAGTAGGTGATGAACAGCCGGCTGCGGCGGCATCGGACCCGCATTCGACATCAATTCTGCGCGACTCGTCACTTGGGATAGGATCGCTTAAAGGAGAACGAAATGAATAACCTCCATCGGGAGTTGGCACCCATCTCTGATGAGGCTTGGGCGGAGATCGAAGAGGAAACCACTCGGACGCTCAAGCGCTATCTGGCCGGCCGGCGCGTCGTCGATGTACCGGCTCCCAGCGGTGTTGGTTCTGCGGCCGTTGCTACAGGCCATCTACTTTCGATTACTCCTCCCGAGCCAGACATCATCGCCAGGCAACGTGAGGTAAAGCCCCTGCTAGAGGTGCGGGTCCCTTTCGAGCTGACACGCCAAGCCATCGACGATGTCGAGCGCGGCTCCGACGACTCCGACTGGCAACCCGCCAAAGATGCAGCCAAAAAGATCGCCTTCGCTGAAGACCGGGCCATCTTCAATGGCTATGACGAAGCAAACATCCAAGGCATCCGCCAAGGCACCAGCAATCCGATCATGACCCTTCCCGCCGATGTGCAGAGCTATCCCGACGCCATTGCGCAAGCGTTGAGCCAATTGCGTCTGGTCGGAGTGAACGGACCCTACTCGGTCTTACTCGGAGCCAAAGCCTATACGGAGCTCGCGGAAACCCGTGATCACGGCTACCCGGTATTGGCACACGTCAAACGCATTGTCGACGGTGATATTATCTGGGCTCCCGCCATAGAAGGCGCCTATGTGCTGACCACGCGCGGAGGCGACTTCGAGCTCAGCATTGGGCAGGATGTTTCCATCGGCTATCTCAGTCACACAGACGCAGTCGTCCGGCTCTATCTCCAGGAGACTTTCACATTTCGCGTCCTGACCAGCGAAGCATCCGTCGTTCTTGCGGTCTCCGCGAAACCTTCCGATTGAACACTCGGCGGCTCTTCCATCCATTCGCCACCTTAAGTCAGCACCACAATCTTGCCGGCGTGCGCATAAAGTCCTCCGCATCCCCGCCATAAACCATCAGGCACACCGCCGTCGGAATCGCCTCCATCGGCCTGAATTCATCAAAGCCCCATTTGTTGCCCACTACCCCGGTCTTGCAAACAATCCCTCCCTCCTTGGCGGAGCGTAGCGAGTCCAGCAAGCTGACTGTTCCCACCAATTCGAGTACCTTGTCCACACCATCCGGAAACACCCTCCGCACGGCCTCCGCGATCGAGCCTCCATCGACGAAAACTTGGTCCGCCCCATTTCTTCGCAGCAGCGGGCCGCGCTCCGGATTCCGCGTCGTTGCTCCCACCCACGCGCCGTATCCCTTGGCAATCGCCGCGGCCGCCAACCCCACCGAAGTCGTCCCTCCCCGAATGAGCAGACGCTCGTCTCGCTGCAACCGCAGCGCCTTGAAGAGCGAACCCAAGCCGTCTGCAGCATCTCCGGCATCGCACCCACGCAAGTTTGGTCTTTATCGCCTGCACCTGCTTCGATGGAACGCACGTATATTCGGCAAAGCCGCCATCGAATTGCCGCCGCATCCTTCCCATCGCCGTGGCGAGCACCTCGCTTTGCGAAACTCCCCTCCGGGAGCTTCCTCCACTAGCCCCGTCGTCTCAATCCCCAATATCCGCGGAAACTGCACGCCCGGCGAATGCCCCTGCCTCGTAAAACCTCCGATCGGTCTAATCCAAACGCTTTTACCGAATCAGCACTTTCCCCTTCTGGGGAAACTGGCACGAGTCGGCTCTCGATTTTCAAAACCTCCGGCCCGCCCGCCTCATAGATCACCGCCGCTTTCATCGTAGTCATGCATCCTCCATTATCCGTTTCCGAGGCGTTACACTATTCGACAACCGACCCTTCGGCGGACAACGGGTGAGTGCCCCCGCACAACGTTCAAACGAAGGTGGGATAGGAGCATGAAGAATGAAATACCGCAAGCTGGGAAATACTGGGCTCATTGTAAGTGAGGTGGCTCTCGGCTCGATGCAGTTCGGCGGCAAGATGAACATGGGCAACCTTGGCCAGGAGCAAACCACGCGGATGGTGCAATTGGCCCTGGACAAAGGCGTCAATTTCATTGATACGGCCGACGTATACAGCTTGGGCGAGAGCGAGACGCTGTTAGGAAACGCCTTGAAAGGCATTCGAGAAGAAATCGTTTTGGCCACCAAGGTCCGACTGCCGATGGCTGAAAACTTCAATCGGAGTGGTGCTACCCGAGTCAACATCTTGCGCGAAGTGGAGGCGAGCCTCCGGCGATTGCAAACCGATTACATCGACCTGTACCA
>PMSX01000174.1 GCA_003167495.1 Bryobacterales bacterium
GAACAGGGTATTCCCGTCGGGCGTTATGGCGATTGAATTCGGATAATTGAACCCAGATATGGTGGCGACGATTAAACCGGTGGATGAGGCATGCACCGTAACCGTCCCCGACCATTGATTAGCCACATACAGGTAATTGCCATTCGGCGACATGACCACCGCGGTGGGTCCGGAATTCGCGGTAAATGTGCTGGTAACAGAGTTAGTGGCCGTGTTGATTACCGACACCGTTCCGCCATAATTATTCGCGACGTAGGCGTAAGTTCCGCCGGGATTGAAGGAGATGCCGTTGGGGTGGAAACCCACGGCGATTGTAGCTACAACCGATTGCGAAGCGGTGCTGACGACGGAAACGGAATTAGTACCCTGATCCACAACATAGGCGTACGCTCCGTTGGGGCTAATGGCCACCTGCACGGGGCTGCTACCCGGAGGTAAAGTGATGCTGGCCCCGATGGTGTTAGTGGCGGTGCTGATCGTGGAGACGATATTCGCATCTTGGCTTACAACATAAACCGTGGTTCCGTCGGGGGTGACCGCCAGGCCATTGGGCGCGGTGGGGACCGAAACAGACGTGTACACGGAAAAAGTGGCGGCGTTTACGACCGAAACATTGTTTCCTGAAATGTTAGAAACATAAGCATAGGGGGTTGAGCCGAACGCCAGGCTGCCCGCGGTGATGAACAGGATCGAAGAGAGCAGTTTAAACATAGTTTTTTCAACTAATCGAATTGGCGGAGCAACTCCCCGATGCACACAAGTCGGGCGAGCTGGTTTTTACTCCAACTTAGAAGCTCCGGAAAACCTTTTCGGCCTTCCCTATATGTTCGGCAAGGAAGCTAAGTCTCGTTTCTCACCGACGGCAACTAAGAAATGCGATGCGCATAATGCGGATCGTTCCTCTGCGTCGGATAGAGCGAAAAACAAACTTAGCGAACTCATATCATATCTATCGAAGCCTCGATGGTCAAGCACAAACCGAACAAATTCTGCCAGTTACAAAGGCTTAATCGCTTGTCGAATTAGATAGTGCCGGAACTTCTCGAATCTTCTTCTAAAAGTTTTGAAGTTTGAATTTGCGCCGCGCAAGAAGCTGAAATCGGGCGGAGTTTATCTAACCGTAATTCGCCCTACAATTAATGCGGGCACCGCGGTCGACCTAAATCGTGGTAGGAGCAGGTGGTTCCGGGTAGGGTGCGTTCCCGATGCATCCGTCCAGCAAGGGATGCAGTACCCATCCGTTTTGAGGTTGTTGTTGAGTCGCTGCCGTTTCCGGAGTGAAGATCAATTCGAATTGGGCGTCGTACATGCTCTTTATCTCTCCGAGATTGGAGGGCCAACTTCCCGTCGCAAGTTGGGCCTGGGTCATAGTGACAGGGGCACCTGGGGTTAAAGTTCCAACCCTGACCTTGATCATAAAGTGCAAGGGATGGAACTCGTTCCAACCACTGTGCAGCGAGTCGTAGACCCACCGACCATAGCAATACACGATATCCACCAAGGCGGAAGGGTTCTGGTCATAGTTGTACGCGTTCAGGGATCCGCCGAATCCGCCGGCCGGCGGCGCCTGACCCTGTTGGTTCTGAATGATGGGTCCGGCGATGAGCGACAAGATCAGCGCGAGAAGAATCAGGAACCATGACAAACCGGGAATTGCAGAGGCAATAAAGGCAACGCCGAATAAGACGGCCATAACACCGAGCCATATACGGAGCAGGTAAATACCTTGACCCTCGATCTCGCAGTGGAGCAGCAGTTGCTGTGGATCGCGTTGCGTGCCTTTGTCGCCCTCCGGCTGTCCGCTGAATGAAAGGTTTAAACCGGCCATGGTCTGCTGGGGCAGAATGAGGTTGACCTGATCTTTTACCGCCTCGACAGGCTGTCCAAAGGCGTCGATCAAGGATGGATCGATCGTCTTCCAGAACAAGGCATTATTCGAATAGAGGTTGCCGACGCTAATGGGATCCCACTCGGCGGCATTGTACTGCGTGTCGCCGACAAAGGGCGCCGGGAGCGTGACCAGCGGCTTAAACGGCCAAAGCAGGAGGTCAAAAGTATAATCGGTGTCGTAATTGCTAAAGTTCCACGCCCCAAATGTGGCCTGCGGCGGAAACGCGAGGAAGACCGCGCCGATCGCACTCATGTCGCCTCCCAGGCAGATCAAACGAACGTTGAGCCACCATGTACAGAAGGCGATCCCGGCCAGGCAGGCTGCGAGGAAGACGGCAGCGGCGCCAGGCGCCAACGACGCTAGGGGAATGCTGGAGCCCAACCCTAACAGAACGCCCAGAATGCCGAGCACGACCGCAGTGACCACCGGCGGCGAATGCCACTTGTTGGGCTGGCTGCAGTTTGTCCAGGAAGGAAAGAAAGGCGGCATAATTTAGGGCACCTGTACGGTGAGAGTCACGCCCCCGAATGGACCCGCGTCGTCAATTGCGGCGATATTGAATGGCATCGTGCCGGCGAACCCGCTCGGCGGACTGATGGCCGCCTGGACCGTCCTCTCTTCGCCCGGATCGAGTGTCAGCTCGTCCGGGGTGAGTACCACCGTCCAGCCGTCGGGCACTGGGGGCGCGATCTTAGAGACGAGGCGCCCACCCGTTGGGGCTCTTCCGATCACTTCACACGCAGGAAGAGGGGGAATGGAGTAGGTGTCGACCGCGAAGCGAACGGTACGAACCGTAGGTCGGGCGTGATTTCCGACGGTGAAAGTGAACGTGGCCGGACTTTGCGGCTGGGCCACCTGGGTGTTGCGCTGCCCGAGGTTGTTCAACCAGTTGAGATCGTCCGGTGGATCGAGGAACACTTGCAGGCAATAGTGTCCCAAGGCCGCCGGCGTCGTCCACTCCATGTAGGCAAATGCGGGGCATCCCGGCAGACCTTTTACACCCAGATCTATGATGGTCGCACCGATTGGATTCGACTGCAGCCCCATTCCGAACGACAGATAGGAAAAGACGACGTTCAGGTTTATTACCGGCACGTCGTACGAGTTGTTCCATACACGGGCGACAACCGTGTAAGTAGTGTTGGCTTGCAGGTCGTAAGGGTTGACCAGCACTGGACCCTCGAAGATATAGATATCGGGGTTGTCCCACGTCACTGGCAACCCGAGGCTCAGGAGATAGTACTGGCAATAGAGGAACGGGTCTGGCTTCTTGAGCGCCGGAGGGCAAGGTGGACATTTGCTGGGTCGCCTATCGTGTTCACCCAACGCTCTGAACAGGAGGGCGAA
>PMSX01000013.1 GCA_003167495.1 Bryobacterales bacterium
GAACATTCATCATCGGCGCAGGAAAACGCCGCTTTCTCGCTCTCTCGCAGATGGCGGAAAAAGGCGACGTCAAACGCTCTTACGCCGTCCCTTGTCGCATCGCCCCTGACGACGCCGATCTCACCGAAATCTCACTGGCTGAGAATATTTGTCGCTTGGAAATGATAGGTTGCGTTTTGAATCTGTCCTCCTTCCTGTAGCTTCCCGGCCCGACGTTTAGGTCACTTTCTTGTTTGAAATACTTGCGTGCGCCGAAGGCGCAAGCGAGTTTTGGTGTTTTGAAATTGGAAAGAGAGAGTAGTCGCCGCCGCGCGGTGGGAATGTGGAAATCGCATGGCGATTTCCAAGGGCGGTGGGAACGTTGGGAAACCGCTGTTTGGTTTTCCAAGGTTTCCACGGACCGGCATTTCCATCGCGGTCTTCGGAATCTATTTCCCGGCAGTGCGGCCGATTCGAATATAGCTTTGTCCGACAATCACGTGTTTCAACCGCATCCCGACGCTTCGGTAAGCGCGCCGCGAACGGCCGTGGAGAACCTGTGTGGTTTCTCCGGTTCAGCTGGCAGGCTTTACCGTTTTGCCCTTTCATTCATATCCCACACTTGGTTGTGACCCCGGGCTAGCGACCTTTCTTTTCCACATGAAACGGCGCAGCCGTCTGTTTGTGACGCGCTCCCCTCGGGCAGAGGGGCGACGAGGTGATTAGCTGGCGCTGCGGAAAACCGACGCATGCACAAATGCTAATCGAGCCGTAGGGCTGTGACCGGATCAAGGCCCGCGGCGCGGCGCGAAGGCAGGTAATTTGCAATGAATGCGATGAGCAGCAGCAGCAGAACCATGCTGATATAGGTGAGGGGGTCGGCTGGTTTCACACCAAAGAGCAGCGTTGAAAGGAAACGCATAAGGCCCAAAGCCGATAACACGCCGCAAGCTGCGCCGATGCCTACCAGGAGCATGCCCTGGCGGACGAACATAGCGGCTATTTCGCGGCCCTCTGCGCCCAGCGCCATGCGTATGCCGATCTCACGCGTGCGTTGCGAAACTGTGTAAGCGATAACACCGTAAATGCCAACTGCGCCGAGAACCAATGCCATGCCGGCGGCGATCATGAGCAGCACCAGGGTGAACGAAGTGCGCGTCATTGATTTCCGGTAGAAATCATCCAGTGTGCGAACCTCCGCCAGGGCGAGATTCGGATTGACAGACCAGATCGAGCGGCGGACCTCCTTGAGTAGGCTCTCCGAACCGGCCCGCGAGGTCCGAATGACAAACGATACGACTGCGCTGCACGGCTTCTTTTTCGTCGAAGAAATTAGAGAGGTGGAGGGGAAAATAGCAAGCGGCGGGCGCAGGTCGATCTACACCGTCATAGTGGATATCACCGACCACACCCACGATCTCGCGCCAATCGTCGTTCGTGTCCTGCTCGCGAATTTGTTTGTGCAGCGCCGCTGCGGCACTCCCCCAATAATCGCGGGCAAAGCTCTCAGAGACCATCGCGACCGGCGTTTTGCTGTTCTCGTCACTCCAAGTAAAGTCGCGACCGGCGAGGATAGCGGTCCCCATCGTTTGGTGCAAACCGGGAGACGCAAGAATGAAGCGCCGCTCGGGAGGGAGTTGTCCCTCGCGGTATGTACGATCCCGGGCATACAACAGACCCCTGAGACCTTGGCCGCTCATGGGGACGTTCGTAGTGATGGCGACCGACCCAACGCCTGGAATATTTTTCAATTGGTTCGTGATGTCTTCCTCCATGCGCAGAACTTTGTCGGGTTCGGGTACCTGGGATTCAGGGATGGAGAGCGAAAGGGTCTGCAGGTGTTCGGGGCCGAAGAAGCCAGGTTGCACTTGCGTCAGCGCCCGGAATGTACGGATCATCAAACCGGAGCTGATCAACAGAAGAAGCGCGAGCGCCACTTGCACCACCACCAAAGTATGGCGTGCCCGGTGTCGTTCCCGGCTCACGCTCATGGCGCGGCCCCCGTCACGCAAATTCGTGGCAAAGTGCGAGCCAGCATATTTGAGAGCCGGTGCCGATCCGAAGAGGAGGCCAGTGAAGAGAGAAATAGCGATGGCGAAAAGCAGAACGGGCGCATCGATGCCGATCTGGGCAATGCGGGGAAGCCCTGCCGGGGCGATGGCCACAAGTACGCGCAAAGCGCCGAATGCTAAGGCCAGGCCCGAAATACCTCCGAGTATGGCAATAGCGAGACTCTCAAAAAGCAGTTCATAAGCGATACGACCTGTGGTTGCGCCTAGCGCTGCGCGAATGTTGAGTTCCAAATGCCGCGATTCGACGCGGACCAACAGCAAATTCGCAACGTTGGCGCAGGCAATCAGCAAGACAAGGCCGATGGTTCCCATCAACACCCAGAGAGTAGGGCCGATATCGCCAGTCAGCTCCTGTTTGAAAGGACGCAGAGCCGGCGCAAGGTGGGCATCCTCAAAATCCTTCACACTGCTGCCAGGCGGTGGCGGGAAGCTTCGGTTGGTAATGGCCATCATGCGGGCAGCGTCTGCGTTGGCTTGCGAAAGAGTGACGCCGGGCCTGAGCCGCGCTACCCCCTGATACCCGAAATCGCCGAGGGTTGTCTTCGCCCGGTCGAACTGAAATGGCAGGAAGATCTCGGCATCCATGTCGAGAAAGCGGAATTCGGAACGCATCACAGCGATGACTTGCCGCGATTTGCCGTCAATTTGAAGATGGCGGCCAATGATCGAACGGTCGCCGTGAAAGCGCCGTTGCCAGTAGCCATAGGAAAGGATGATGGTTTCGGGAGAGCCAGCCGAGTTGTCCTTTGCGGAAAACAAACGCCCTAGGGCTGGTTGCGCCCCCAACGTGGGAAGAAGGCCGTAAGTGAGAAGCAATGCCCGTACCTGTTGTGGTTCAGCGATTCCCGTAACGGTCGCTCTGTAGCGCGTATAATAAACGCCGAGGCTCTCGAACGTGCGGCTCTTGTCAAGGTACGTGAAGTAGATCGATTGGGAAAGGTCTAGGTCGCCAAAGCCAGGGGCCGTGGTGCACAGGCCCACCAAGCGATCCGGGTCAGGATAGGGGAGCGGTTTGAGCAACACGCCTTCCAGAACACTGAAGATGGCTGTGTTGGCGCCGATGCCAAGCGCCAAAGTGAGGACGGCGATCAAAGTGAACATAGGCGCTCGCCAAAGTCGGCGAAACATCTGCTTCAGCTGGCCAGAGAAGAGTTCCATGTAGTAGGTTTACCAAATAATTCGTTCAGCTGGAAAACCGACGCCTGCCCAATGCTAATCGAGCCGTAAGGCTGTGACCGGATCAAGGCGCGCTGCACGGCGCGAAGGCAGGTAATTTGCGACGAATGCGATGAGCAGCAATATCAGAACCATGCCGATATAGGTGAGGGGGTCGGCTGGTTTCACACCAAAGAGCAGCGTTGAAAGTAAGCGCATGAGGAGCAAAGCCGATAACACGCCGCAAACTGCGCCAATGCCCACTAGCAGCATCCCCTGGCGGACGAACATAGCGGCTATTTCGCCGCTCTCTGCGCCCAGAGCCATGCGTATGCCAATTTCACGCGTGCGTTGCGAAACAGTGTAAGCGATGACACCGTAAATGCCGACTGCGCCGAGAACCAATGCCATGCTGGCGGCGATCATGAGCAGCACCAGGGCGAACGAAGTACGCGCCATGGATTTGCGGTAGAGTTCATCCAATGTGCCAACCTCAGCAAGGGGCAAGTTGGGATTGACGGACCAGATCGACCGTCGGACCTCCTTGAGGAAGCTCTCCGAACCGACCCGCGAGCTCCGAATGACAAAGAATAATACACCACGCAGCGCGACTTCTTTTACGCCGAAGAAATTAGAGAGGCGGAGGGGAAAATAGACAGCGGCGTGCGCAGGTTGATCTACGCCGTCATAGTGGATGTCACCGAGCACACCCACGACCTCACGCCAATCGTCATTCATGGTCACGCGAATTTGCCTGTGCAACGCAGCTGCGGCACTGCCCCAATAATCGCGGGCAAGGCTCTCAGAGACCATCGCGACCGGTGTTTTGTCGTGGTTGTCGGTCCAAGTAAAGTCGCGACCAGCGACGATTGAGGTCCCCATCGTTTGGTGTAAGCCGGGAGACGCATAAATGAAGCGCGGGTTCGGAGGGTTTTGTCCCTCGCGGTATGTATGATCCCGGGCATACAACGAATTCCAGCTGCCTTTCGCGTCCATGGTCACGACCGTAGTGATGGCGACCGACGCAACGCCTGGAATATTTTTCAATTGGTTCGTGATGTCTTCCTCCATCCGCAGAACTTTGTCGGGTTCCGGCACCTGCGCTCCGGGGATGGAGAGCGAAAGGGTCTGCACGTGTTCCGGATCGGAAAAGCCAGGTTGCACTTGCGTCAGCGCCCGGAATGTACGGATCATCAAACCGGAACTGATCAACAGAACCAGCGCGAGCGCCACTTGCACCACAACCAAAGTATGACGTGCACGGTGCCGTTCCCGGCTCACGCTCATGGCGCGGCCTCCGTCGCGCAAGTTCGTAGCAAGACGCGAGCCGGCATATTTGAGAGCCGGCACCGATCCGAAGAGGAGGCCAGTGAAGAGAGAAATAGCGATGGCGAAAAGCAGAACGGGCGCATCGATGCCGATCTGGGCAACGCGGGGAAGCGCCGCCGGTGCGATGGCCACCAGCAGGCGCAAAGCGCCGAATGCTAATGCGAGGCCCGCCGCACCTCCGAGTATGGCAACCGTGAGACTCTCCAAAAGCAGTTCATAAGCGATACGACCTGTGGTTGCGCCTAGCGCTGCGCGAATGTTGAGTTCCAAATGCCGCGCTTCGACGCGGACCAACAGCAAATTCGCAACGTTGGCGCAGGCAATCAGCAAGACAATGCCGATGGTTCCCATCAACACCCAGAGAGTAGGGCCGATATCGCCAGTCAGCTCCTGTTTGAAAGGACGCAGAGCCGGCGTCAGGCGCCATTCCTCAAAAAGCTTCGCACTGTCGCCAGGCGATGGCGGGAAGCTTCGACTGCTAATGGCCATCATGCGGGCAGCATCTGCGTTGGCTTGCGAAAGGGTGACGCCGGGCCTGAGCCGCGCTACGCCGCTGTACGCGAAATTGCCGAAGGTTGCCTTCGCCCGGTCGAACTGAAATGGCCGGAGGATCTCGGCATCCATATCGAGGAAGCGAAATTCGGAACGCATCACGGCAATGACTTGCTGCGATTTACCGTCAATTTGAAGATGGCGGCCAATGATGGAAGGGTCGCCGTGAAAGCGCCTTTGCCAGTAGCCATAGGAAAGGATGATGGTTTCGGGAGAGCCAGGCGAGTCGTCCTTTGCGGAAAACAAACGTCCCATGGCCGGTTGCGCGCCGAGCGTAGGAAGAAGGCCGTAAGTGACACCGAGCGCGTGTACTTGTTCCGGTTCGGCGACGCCGGTCACGCTCACTCTGTAATCGCGATAAGCGCCGAGGCTCTCGAACGTCCGGCTCTGCTCAAGGTAGGTGAAGTAGATCGCTGGAGAAAAAAAGTGTCCAGGATCCTTGACGCCAACGCCGGGGGCCGTGGCGCACAGGCCCACCAGGCGATCCGGGTCGGGGTAGGGCAGCGGTTTGAGCAACACGCCTTCCAGAACACTGAAGATGGCTGTGTTAGCGCCGATGCCGAGCGCCAAAGTGAGGACGGCGATGAAAGTGAACATCGGCGCGCGCCATAGGCGGCGGAACATCTGTTTCAGCTGGCCAGAGAAGAGTTCCATGTAGTAGGTTTACCAAATTTTGCCAGCTAATAGGTTCGGATTGATTTGCCGCGCTGGCCACACCAAAACGCCAGTGCAAAATGAATCTAGGCGGCGCCGTCATCTTCGGCCATGGTTCTGTAAGTGGCGTTTACCGGACACTGAGAAATCTCACTGCGCAAGTAAACTTCAGGATTAATCGAGTTGTCACGAATGTATGCGACGATCGATAGCCGAATCAATTAAGTCCTTGAGTTCAGCATAGGGTCACGCCGGGCGGAGTGTCCTCTATATAACAGGGTGCGCGAAAAACATCCCGCTGTCGTTCGGCGCGAAAGCGCCGCGGAGGCAACTAATGCGGATCGTGCGTGCGCTCGCGGGATATCCAGAAATCCCGCTTCATTTTCCGATTCTAGTTTCGGTCAGTATGGCTATCAATGAGCCGGCTTTTGCCTGGCTCATTGAATTGGCAACGATTCCCGGCCGATCCCATTCCGTGGAGACGATCAGAACCTACGGCGAGCATTTACACGAGTGGTTTGACGCTTTAGAGCAATCGGTTATGGATTGGCGGACCGTTAGCGAAACAGAGATAGCGTATTGGCGCAACCGCATGCTGGCCCAAGCGAGTCCGCACACCAAGAGGCCTTACGCGCGATCCACAATCAATGATCGTGTGCAGACCGTGTGCCGTTTCTACACCTGGGCGCACCAGCGCGGATGGATCGATGTATTGCCGTTTCACTTTGTCGATGTGCGGGTGAAAAAACGGCGCCAGTCGTTCTTAGCCCACGTTGATCCAAGTCCCGGCATGGTCGCCGCGAATGTGCTGACCGTCGCGGAAAACGAGCGGCTGCCGCGTGCACTGCGAGTCGATCAGTTGCGACGATTTTCTGGCCGCCTGAAGATGCCTTACCGATTGATCGCGGAATGGGCGCTGACGACGGGCATGCGCCGCAAAGAACTCTGTGGGCTCTCAGTGGCCCAAGTTCCCGAAACGGCGCACCTAAACGCGGATGAACAGCCGCTCATGGGCGTGGCGCTCACGATCACCAAGGGTGATTGCCCGCGCACCGCCTATCCTCCGATCCAATTACTGGATCGGACGCATCGATATATCAATGAGGAACGCGCGCCTTTGGTGCGTCGCCTGCGAGCAAAGTGGCCGGATTACCGAGCGCCGTCTGAACTGTTTCTCACCCGGCAAGGCCGCGCTATCAGCAAAGTGCAACTCACGCGGGTATTTTCAGAGGCATTCCGTGCAGCGGGCATAACGGGCTCCGGGCATTGGCTCCGGCATACGTTTGCCATGACGATGTTGGTCAGGCTGCAACAGCAGGCGCGAGAGACTCCCGACATTAATCCACTGAAGATCGTGCAACTCCTGTTAGGTCACACTTCGATCCAAAGCACATCTATCTATCTTCGCTGCGTAGAAATGAACGCGCCAGAACTGAGCGAAAGTATCGCCTGGCTTTATGGCGCATTGGTGAGCGATGGCTGCTAAGCGAAAGTCCATTGATCGACGAATCGTCGCAACACCAGACGACACCCGGGTAGTGATGTTCCGTGCAGACACCAGACGGTATGACCTGACCAAACTCCCGACGCCGGCGGATATCACGACATTTTTATACAGGGCCTTCATTGGTCACTACACGACGGCGCAGGCGGCGACTCAGCGTCACTGCTGGGATGCTCTGAAGGCCTTTGGACGGTTCGTGGCACAAGACAAGTCGGTGCGCTCCATGCACGACATGACGACTGCCATGGTAGGGCGCTATAAGATCTGGCTTGATTCACAGAAGACTCGGCAGGGTGAACCCTTCTCGCCGGTTTTCAAACACCACCAAATGTCGGCACTTCGGCAGTTGGTCGACTGGACGAAGCGCAATCATCCGCAGAGCCTTCTTGTTCGGATCGACTTTCCTTATAATCCATTTCCAGACCGACAGTCCAACCCGCGGCCATGTCTTTCCGAAGCACAACTCAAAGTGATCCTGCGAGCCTGTTATGAGGAGATTGATGATGCCTGGATGCGATTCCAGACAGGACAAAAGATTTTGGCATCGACCGGACCGGTAGAAGGCTGTCATCCGAGCTTGTGTGAGTGTGTACGCGGGATGGCGGCCGTCAGCGGTGGCGTGATGCCGACGATGCTAGAACTGCTCGATAAGAAAGTCGGCGTCGCGACGGTCAATCGAAACGGCGGGCTGAGGGTCGCAGCGTCTTATCTTCATTTAACGCCAGAGAAGCTTGCCGCATTCTTTATCGCCATTGCCATCCAGACAGCCGGCAATCCGGATGCGATTCGCCAGCTGCGACGGAATTGCCAAGTGCCCCATCCGCTCGATGACAACCGAATCACGATCGACTGGAGCAAAGGGCGAGCCGGCGGGAACAGGAAGCGTGCGCAGCGTCGATCTTTTGATCGGAGACTTCCGTACGCAGCTCCTATCTTGATCGAACGGGTACTGGCTATGACCGAGCCACTGCGCGCGCAAGCCGAACCCCAAGTCCGGGACAGGCTCTTTTTAGTAAAGAGCGAAAAGACCGGCCAAGTGAGCGAAATCGCCGTTTGCACGCTCGGCATGATCGTGAAGCGCTTCGTCGCTCGTGCCAATCCTCGAATCGTTATATGGAACGAAGCTGCTCCGGAGCGCCATCGCGACTCGCTACCCGACTTTGCGGCGGTGTTTCTTCGCGGCAGTGTGGCGACACAGCATTACAAATCTTCGGGCGGCGACATCCTGGTAGTCCAGGAGATCCTCAACCATAAAAACGCACATACAAGCGATGCCTACGTTCGTGGTCCGGAAGTACAGAAAATCCAAACGGAAACTATCGCGCGGTTGCAAGGATTAATGATTGCTTGGGTGACCGCCGCAGATGTTCCACTCCCGAAACTTGATACTGTCGTCGGCGAACGAGCCACCGCTCCTTTCGGGCACGACTGTCTCAATCCCATGGCCGGTATCGCTGCGGGCTCGCAAGAAGGGCGAGTTTGCCCTCGCTTCGGCGGATGCCTGCGCTGTCCGTGTCTGGTGATCCCACTGGACGCAGTTCATCTCGCACGCATCTTACAAGCCAAAGCAGCTTTGGAAATCGCACGTCTGCAACTCGATCCACAACGTTGGGCATTGCTGTATGCGCCGAGCTATCGCGTCCTCGTCGATGAAATCCTCCCTGATTTTGCTGGCGGACTTTACCCGGAGGCGCAAGCTTTAATCCCCACTCTCCCTCAGCTGCCGGTGATCGAATGAAAACAGCGGCGGCTAGAGCAGTCGCGTTGCAAGATGATGTTCGCATTTCGCCGCGCTCTTTTTGGAGGGATAAGGTCTGGCATCTCGATGGCATCCGACCAGGGAATGCGACCAGCAACTTCTCCCTTAACTGGGACTTTTCCTTCTGCGAGGATCGGTTTACTGACGAGAAGTGGACCGCTTGGTGCAGGGCAGCGAAGACGTTCCTATGGAGCGTGAAGAGCGATCCGCCACCGGGACGACCAACGGTGGAGAACACGTCACTCGTGAGATACTTCCACATGCTTCGGGTGCTACTGCGTTGGATGGTAAGCCAAGGGCATCGGAGATTCGCCGACCTCGATCATGAAGCGAGCCAGCAATTCTTGACCACTGTGGCTACACGGAAAACTAAGGATGGCCAGACAGTGAAGTTGGTAACGCAGAACCATTATCATCAGCTGCTGGCATTGCTGTATCTACAAGGTGCACGCTATCCCGAACTCGCGATTGCCGATCCGCTACCTGGTATCGGCACCGGTGGGCTCCCGATGAACAGAGGTTGGATAGCCTACACACCCGATGCGATCGCAACGGTACTGGTATCGAAAGCACTCCGCCTGCTGGGCTCGCCGGCAGATGATGTGATCGCACTGCAAAAGAAAGCGCAGGGTGTTTACGATGATGGGCTGGCCAGTGGACGGACACAAACTAAGGTTTCCTTTGACGTTGTGGATGAAGTCGTGTGGTTTCCATTCACGACAATCCCGGGCGAAGAAGCTCCTTGGCGTACGGCGCCGGTGGCAAGTACAAAAGACGTACGGACGCTGGTTCAGCGGATTTACGAAGCGTGTTTCGTGATTGTTGCCTATCTGGTCGGCACACGCTTGTCGGAAATCCTCGGGCTACAGGTGGGCTGCATCGAACATCATCCTAGCGCCGCCGGTGACGAGCAGTTCGCTTATCTCATCGGGCGAATCTACAAGACCTCAAGGGGACGCGATGGCAAAGCACACCGCTGGGTTGCACCACCCGCAGTGGAGCGTGCGGTCGCAGTGATGGAGCAGCTAACCGAACCTCTACGCCGGCACACCGGCCGAAATGATTTATGGCTCGCAATGGCGAGTTGCGGCCTAGTTGGTCCTCGTCCTCGCATCTCTGTTCCTTGCGGTGGAACAATCGTTCGTCGTTTGAACGAAAGCTTTGGTCCGTTTATCGGACTACCACAACATGAAGGCAAACCTTGGCATCTCACCACGCATCAAGGCCGAAAGACTTTTGCCCGGTTTGTTGCCAAGCGCGACCGCACGGGCTTGCATGCGTTGCAAAAGCATTTTGGTCATGTGAGTTTGGCAATGACCGACCGGGGTTACGTTGGCACCGACTTCGCCCTTGATGATCTGATTGATCGACATGCCCGTGACGAAACGCGTGCTGCGCTGGAGGAACTGCTGACGGCGTCGGCACTCGGCGGCAAAGGTGGGCGTACCATCGCTGGCCGATCACAGTTCCGTGGCCGCACCCGCGATGGAGAAGTGCAAGCCTATGTGGACTTTCTCATGGCTGAGACAGACCTGCGGCTCGGGACGTGCGACTGGGGTTATTGCGTCTATCGCGAAGAGTCTTCAGCCTGCCATGGCAATGAGAAAGGTCCGAATCCCGTTCTGAGAACCGAGAGCGTCTGCGCGACTTGCGCGAACTTTGCCGTTACCGGAAAGCATCGCCCTGTCTGGGAAGGGCGGCGTGCGCGAAATGCGGAGTTGCTAAGACAGCCAGCACTCGACCCGCAAAGCCGTACACTCGCACAAGCCCGCATAACCGAGTGCGACCGAATCTTAGTGCAGCTCGATCAGGACACTGTGAAGCATGGTAAAGAATGAGCAGTTGGACAAAGCGGTCAGCCAGTATGACAAACGTTTGCGCGACACTCACCGTAGACTTTGCAACGCGCTCGAACGACTTATCGCCGCGCGCTCGAACGACCCAGCTCAACAGAAAACGCAAAATCGCTTCACGGTTGCAACGCTCGCACGCGAAGCTGGTGTTGGCCGCAACGCTATTTATAATAATCATCGCGCCTTGCTTGATCAGCTTCGTCAAGCGGCGTTGACAGTAAGCCCCAAAGCGGCTCAGCGCGAAGACAAACTCGTCGAACAGCGCATAACGATCGAAGTGTTGAAACTTAACGAGCGCCGCATGATTACCGAGAACGCGGTGCTTCTCAAGCGTGCGCTCGACTCCGAAGCCCAAGCAGATCGCCATTCCAAACAGAATGCTCGACTCATCGCCGAGCGTGATGCCGGCCTTAGGCCGGTCTCAATCGCCTCCAAAAAACGCCGGTAAAAACTGTCTTTTAGCGTGGAATACACCTCAAGTGGTAATGAGGCAGGGAAATGGCTTTGCCTAAACGAGTTATGTCAAAGAGGACACATCGGCAACGCAACCTAAGAAATGGACGCCTTAGACGAGTGTCTGGCTTTTCAGCGTCTCGCCTCGAACGGAAAATCCATCGCGGATATGGCCGCCTTATGTTGCTAAACACATAAGGCGGCTTATGTGGCGTACTTGTATATGTGGTCTTCAGCGCCGACGCCCTAGTGAAAACGAGACGCCGTACCTCCAAAGACCACATAAGTAGAACCTTGTTAGATCGTCCGCAAGAACTCCATCAGCCCTTCCGATGACTTCAGGGTTGTTCTTTTGATGTCTGGAGTCTGGCAGCGATCAAGGGCACGCGCCTTGGTTTCGAGATCGATCTCTGCATAGATTTGCGTTGTGTCGATAGATACATGACCGAGCCAGGCGCGGATTGTATTCAGATCGACGCCAGCTCGCAGGAGGTGCGTTGCCGTAGAGTGGCGGAGCGTGTGTGGGCTGATGCGCTTGGTGAGCAGTGAAGGGGTACCCTTTGCTGCCTGAGCGACGCACGTTTTGACCAGCGTATGGATGCCGAAGCGAGTAAGCGGTTCGCGACGGCGATTCAGGAAGACGCGTTGTTCTGGTGGACGGTCTTTCACGAGTTGCTCCAGCTCCAGTGCCGTCTTTTGCCACAGCGGGCATCGTCGCAGCTTCCCACCCTTGCCCAGGATGCGCACACTGGCAGACAGTGGCTGCCGTACGTTCAGTTCCAGATCTGCGATACAGAGATTTGCAGCTTCACTGGCCCGTGCACCCGAGTTGTAAAGGAACAGCAATAGCGCATAGTTGCGCTGTCCATGCGCGTTTGTACGATTCGGTACGGCCAGCAGCACTTCGACCTCGTGTTTGTCAAGGTGAGACATCAGCTCCCGCACCGTCTTTTTGAACGGCACCGTCCGAACTTCTACTGCCCATGCAACATGCTGAGGGCTATGCTCGGCGATGAAACGTCCCAGCGCGTGGATAGCCGCCAGCCTTTGATTGCGCGTCGAGATGCTCACCTTACGGGACTGCTCAAGATGAGTAAGAAAGGCGCGGACTCGGTTCGCAGAGACATCGACCACCTGGAGACGCTCCAGTGGCGTTTTTGCTTGTCCCGCCACAAAGGGAAGCAGCATAGTGAGCGTGTCCCGATAGCTTTGCTGGGTGTTATACGACAGGTTGCGCTCATGAACCATGTGCTCCAGAAGGAACCGGCGGAGCCATGGGCCGAGCAACTCGCGCTTATCCATGAAGCACCTCCTTCGCGTAGCCCTCGAAACGGAGCGACGCTTCTGCCAGCAGCTCAGGCGTCATCGTCAGATAGCGTTGCGTGCCTTTCAGACACACATGGCCGAGATGGGTAGAGAGACCTGGAAGCAAACTCTGCACATCCGCGCCTGTCCGATACCATTCCGTGAGCCGGTGTACTGCGAAGGTGTGGCGGAGATCGTGTATTCGCGGTTGATAGCGAGCATTCTGGCGCTTCACACCCACATGATTGCGGAGCCGGTGGAACGCATCATCCAGAGCCCAGTTCACTACGGCGCCCCCATCCTTATATGTAAAGAACGGTGCGGCATCGCTGCGATCATGCTCCCCCTGCCGGCGATTGTGGCCGTACTCTGCGAGCACGCTGCATAGTTGGGTATTTAGAGCGATGCGCCGCGTTTTGTAGAACTTGCTCACGCGGATTGTCAACGTCAAAGCGGATAGATCAACGTCCCCGCAAGTCAGATGCAGGGCTTCGCTCGCACGCAGACCTGCGCCGTAGATCAGTAACAGCATGGACCGCAACGTGATCGGCTCCAGCTTCACCAACTTCTTCTGATAGCTGGTGACTCCGTCCAGCAGCCTCTTCAGTTCTTCTCGTGAATATATATATGGTGCGAAGCGAACCGGTTCTTGGGCGCGACGAACTGGAACAGGAGAGCGATCCGTATAGCCTCGACGGATGGCGAACTCCCAGAAGCCTTTGAGCGCCTCGTGTTTCCGGTGCCAGAATAGGGTCAATGGTTCCGCTTTGCCGCCGGTCAGATAGTGAGTAACATTCGCGGATGTCACCGCCGCCACCGCAACCGTATCGCTCATTTGTTTCACAAACGCACTAAGTATTGTTGCTTCCGCCTTGAAGCGCATGCCCATAGACTGCTTTGAAGCGACATACTCCAGACTGGCTTGTTTGAGGTTCATAGTAGACCTCCCAGATCAAGCTCCGCCACTTCCCGTAGCCGTGGCATGTCCACCTTCGCGTATATACGCGTGGAGTCAGCTGAACTGTGCCCAAGATGTCCTCCCACTTCCGTTAACGTCAGACCTTGAGCAAGCAAGTGAGTTGCACACGCGTGCCTGAGGCTGTGAGGGCCGGTGCGCGCGGACTCGATCTTTAGCCGCTTCATTCGATCCCCGACGATGGCATACATGCCGCCAGGATCGAACTGCTGATGCGGAGCGCGGAGTCTTAGGAAAAGTGCTTCAGACTGACACTTTGGTCGTACCTCTCGCACGTATCGCTCTAGGGCCTCAGCCAACATCGGGATCACAGGACAGATCCGCGCTCTACGCTGCTTGGTGAGTGGGATGGTCAGAGTTCGGTTATCCCAGTCCACATCGCACAACCGGATGCGCCTTACCTCGCCGATGCGCATTCCATAAACGGCAAGCAGCAACAGAATCGGGCGGTCCCGTATATCGTAAGGATGATCGGTTTCTGTGCTAGCCAACAGGCGTTGCACATCCGGCCAGGACGGCCCCAGAGGAAGGAACTCATTGCTATACAAGCGCGGGCCATGGATTTCAGCGCCGATTCCCGGCTTTGTCCACCTTTGGGTCTCGGAGTATTTAAAGAAACCGCGGAGAATGTACGCCATGGCATTAATACCATGCCGCGTCCGTCCCTGCTCTCCAAGATGTGCAAGGAAGCGTTCCACATCTGCCAAACGTATCTGTTTGAGAGTTTTGCCTGCCGCGTATTTCATGAACTTGGAGATCTCAGACGCCGCAGTAGTGATGGTCGTTTCCGCCAGTCCTCGTTCTTCTGTCATGTACCGGTAATACGCATCAAGTTTGTCTTGATGCGGAGTTGGAGGACGGCTTGGCTCTTGCAACCGTCCGGCAAAACGTAGCCAGTAACAAGTGACGAGCCGGAACTCCTTCTCGGTTTGCTCCGGACCTTTCGCCATCATGTTCAGATAGCGACGATGGGCCCACGCCCTTGATGCTTCTTCAACTGCCGCACGCGCTACTGGACTGCTATCGTCCAGATTCAGGTACACAGCCGAACGATAAATTACGACTGAATTTCTCCGCAGGGTGCGCAGCGCTGCACCACCTGCAGCCAGATGCTGTAAAAAGGCCAATCGAGATTGCGCCGCAGGACCGCTTTCGTGCCGAGCAGCGGTGCGAGCGCAACGATATAGGGTTTTGAACATGTGAGTTCTCCTAATGAGAGCATCACCTGTCCAGATGTATCCGTCATTTATGTTGTGTTTGTTCTTGAAGAAATGCTCTCGATATAGGCTTCGCAGTGTTAGCGATCATTTGAAAACGTATAAATCTGCACTTTAGGCCGGCCGGCAGCAGCATCTGCGCCAGAAGCGCAATCATCCGTCTGATCATCTGAGCCTTCGGTTAGCTCTACGCGATCAAGGTCTAATCAACGGCCCGTTGAGGCGCGATTAGAGAGGCCCCGCAAACGATAGATCTGAAAACGCTAGTTTCCGATAACGCCACTTCACGACCAGATTCAAAGGTGGTAGGATAAACTCCGCGAAAAGCTTGGGGGACACTAGCGTTCAGGAGATTCTGGAAGACGGGGTTGAATGCCCGAAAGTCCTCCCCCCAGGGCGATAGTACACATGTTGCCTCACGTTAAAAAAGTTGTCTCCGTAGAAATGATTCGAGATGGCGGATCTTACGCGGCCAAGTTCGAGAGCGACGGGGGCGATTCACACATGCTGTTTACCGAAATTGAGTTCGTCGATTGTGGCCAAGAGCAGAAGGACGATCATGGCATCATCAGCCAAGAAAGGGAGCTGGTGGGTTTTCGGCAACCCATACTTTTTAACTGCGATCCCGCGATGAGACCTCAAAACACTAAGACAGCCATTTACAGTTGCTTCAGCGGACCCAACAGGTCGATAACTTGGAATCAAGCTCGCCAGATCATGGGCGAAGTCGCAAATCTTGCTCAGGATCTTAGCTCGTCCAGTGCGGAATGGCTGCGGCAAATGATGGCGGTCATTGAAGAGGATGGCTACCCACCACCGGGTATAGAAAGGCGAAGGATCTGGAGGCGACTTTGAACACCCGCGCTACGGTCCGCGTTTTGCCCCCGTCAAAATAGCATGTAAGCCGCGCCGCAAGAGACCGAGGTCCAGTATCGCATTTTACGTTGGAGTTGGGCAGCGGTATTAACGTCGAAGATCGCGCCCTTTCACGCGAACAACCAAGCTTCGGCGATTCGAGTTGACGCTGAAAAACGCCGATACCGGAAACTGAGATTGCGATTGGCCGGGCGCTTACAATCCATTCCAATTTCTCAGCACCCCGTCGGCCTCGACCTGCACATAAGCAATCACACAACATAAGCCGCTCGTTTCGGCTACACCGAAAAGACTGTACAAAAGCGCTTGGCACTGGCGCGCCTCAGTCCCGTCCTGCAAGACGCGTTCCGCGCTGGTAGCATCAACCTCGAATTGCTGCAGGCCTTCACGCTCAGCAGCGATCATCAACGCCAGGAGCTAGTGTGGAACAACCTCCCCCAGTGGAACCGGAATCCGGCCCACGTCCGTCAATTGCTCTCGGGCGGCCAGGTGCCCGCCACCGATCCCCGTGCCCGGTTTGTCGGCCTTCCCGCGTACGAAGCCGCGGGCGGAGCCCTCGCCCGTGATCTGTTTCACGACGAAGACGGAAACGGCACCTATTGCAGCATGCGGCCTTGCTCGACCGTCTCGCCAGCGAGAAGCTCGAACAAACCGCCAACCAGATCCAGGCCGAGGGCTGGCGTTGGGTCGAGATCCGCCTCCAAACCGACTACAACACTCTCGGCGAGTTCCGCCGCCTCGAAGGCAAGCCCTTGCCGTTACCGGAGAAACTCCAAAAACAACGCGTCAAGCTGGAACGCAAACAGGCCGACTTGGTCGCGCAATTACAAAACGCACCCGAGGAGCTGGACGACGATAAACTTGCCGAACTGGAAGAGGCCTGCAACACAGTCGAAGAGCAGATTGAGGTCCTGGACAGTCAGCGCACCTACGAGTTCTCCCGCAAGGTCAAAGCGAATTGTGGCGTCATCGTTTCGGTGGGAGATCATGGCCAGCCGGAATGTCTCTACGGCCTACTGCGCAAAGAAGACCAGGCGATCTTCGACAAAAGCAAAACGCCAAAGAACGCGCACCCGGGCGATGCGTCGCTAGACACCACCGCAGACCAAGAAGGACAAACGCGCGAATCCGAGCGGGAAACGGGTTACTCTGCCGCCTTAATCGAAGCGCTTACGTTGGAAAAGACCGCCGCGATCGCCGCCGAACTCAGTCAACAACCGTCAGTGGCCTTGGCCGCTGTCGTCCATAGTCTGGTGATTTCTGTGCTCGGCATGGAGCTCGACCTCTACTACTCGGACAAAGTCGTCCAACTGTCCACCCGGCAGGTGAATCTACAGCCAGTCGAATTCTCTGCCGCAGCCAAGGCCCTCCAAGCCCAACAAGAAGCATGGCTGGCCCAACTGCCGCGCTCGTCCGAAGGGCAACTATGGACGTGGTGCCAGGCCCAGCCCTGCGGCACGCTCCTGCAACTACTGGCCTTCTGTGCAGCACTCACTGTCAATGCCGTGCAGGCAAAAACGGACTCTACGAACAACTCGCGCCTGGCGCAAGCCAACACTCTCGCCACCGCCCTTCGTATCGACATGAACCAGTGGTTCACCCCCACTGCCGCGAATTTCTTTGAGCGCATTTCCAAGCCGCAAATCCAACGCGCCCTCACCGAGGCGGGCAAAACGCCCGACAGCAGCACAACCACCTTCAAGAAAGCGCAACTCGCCGAATTCGCCGAAACTCAGATCGCCGGAACGAGCTGGCTGCCGCAACTGCTTCGCATCACTAGCCCAGCCGTGGAGACCACCGAATGAGAACGGCGCCGCCAGCGCCCAGGAGCGAGGTTCACGCCTCGCTCCCTCTCGCGTCGTCACCCGACGACAGGCAACTCATCCTGTCCTTACTTCGCGACTACCTCGACCGCTCAGCCGCCGGCCGGCTACGCACGTTCCTCGCCCGCGAGTTCCACGAATTGGCGGATCTATGGAGCCAAGACGGATATCCGGTATAGTATCTGTAACCAAAGTGTTTCAATGCACGACCCACTCAGTTATTGAACACTTTTACCTCCGATGTTGAGGATCAGGCTTGCGCCTTGATCCTCAACAAAAACAACCCTCCAGTAGAGTCCGGCTCCGATCCTGTCAGCGAACAATTTGGGATGGACTTGCGACAAATAATGTTGACGGAATCACGCCAAATAATCCTGAAAGTGATATGTTTTTGACCTTCGGGCGGGCCGCTAGACCTGTGTTGCCAACCGCTCGCGGAGCCGCTATACTTTTACAGCCCTGGTTATCACGCCCTTTTGATCCCATGCCGCCCCCCTTCACAGACAATCCTCTCTGCTCCTGCATTGAAACGGAACCCTGCGCGCTCTGCCGCTTTTGCAAGGCGCACAACACGCAGCGGGGCCGAAAAGCGCTCTGCGAAAAAGTTACGCGCTACCTTGTTCTTCAGCCGGTCTACCAGCACGCCCTGGCTCAGGCGATGCACGCGCTGTTTCCTGACAAAATTGTCCACGACGATGAGAAAGACATCTGCACCATGCTGTTTGAGGCGGTGTTGTTTGAGGACACCAGCGCGGGTACCACGCCTTTTTCCTATTTCGTCGACAATGCGCCCCTCTCCCCAGACGAGAAGCGGCTTTACACCGCCTGGCGCAGCCATACCCGCCACGGGCTCTTGGCCGTCGAGAAAGTCATCCCTGGTGAGGAGGTTCACGTTGCCGCCCTTACCGGTGAAAAGCGTTACCGGGTGTATGAGCAGCGGGCAACCACTACGCTCAAGAAAGGCGCTGTCGTCATGGCCCGCATCGTTCCGTTTCTGAATGCGTGGATGTTCACCACGGAAACGATTCTTTCTTTCTCCGGCAGCGCGGGTGAGCGGCTGCAAGCATCCTATGGGCTCGTCATCCCTCAGTTTGTTTTCGTGCGGAAATACCACGAAGACCACAAACGACGCATGGCCGGTTGACGTCATCCCACAATCTAACGCCCTTTATGTTTGTAGTAGATTCGTGTGCGGTCATTGATGTAAATCTAGTGGTCAACGGCCCCCAGCCGCGTTTTCAAAAGGGCCAACTTGGCATCAATCACTTTCCGTTGTTCTGCATCCGGGGTCAACTTTTCCAATAGATGCAGAACGGTGTCATATGCTGTGCGGGCATTCCTATGATTCCGGCGTGTTGTTTCTTCATTGTGAGAGACCGCCGCAAGGTCCAAGAACGTCATAGCTACATCGAGATCGGTAAGGAGGAATTCAACCCCGGCCTGATTGGAGATCGTTAAGTTCTCCCATAAGTCGCTCACGTGCTCCCATTGTCCAACAAAATACTGGCTTCCATCGGGGCAGCCGTTTACGGCGGTGGCGGGAAAATCCCGTTGCCATTGTTCTGCCGCTGCAAGTCAGTCATCGTTAGCGCCGAAGTTTGACAGCGAATCGAAAGAGAAGCTGCCGCGCTCCATTTAAATCGAGCAAGCCACAACCGTATGTGCTAGGAGACAAACGACAGCCGCCAGATGTGATGACGCGCGATCAGCAAAGTCCGACGAATTCTGTTGTAGGCGGCCTCCCCACAGTGGTTCACGACAAGGCGTGAAGAGTATCAATCAACCATTCCGCCGCTTGTCTGACATCCTGGAAAACATGCATAGCCGCAGGAACCGTAACGCTGGCATCTTCTTCTGAAACATTGAAAGTGATTGGGCTTATTGAACGTGCTCCGATTGCCCATCCGAAACCAGCGCTGAAAGTCCGCCCATCATCCAGCAGTTCAACGGCACAATCCCCTTTCGGGGCACTCAATTTCTTCACTTGAAATTCGGCGTCGCCAGTTTTTGCAACCTCGATTTCTTCCGGGACGGCATACGCCTGCACGGCCGCAAGGAGGTTATTGAATATTTTCTTTCTGTACTCCGCCAGTGGTCCGCTCATCAGCCAAAGCATACAAAACATCGGACAAACCGAAAGGCATGTCACAAACTCCAGGAGTGCCGTGCAGCCGTTGTGTTGTTGCGCTTCGCAGAATTTCTTCTGCAGCCTAGCTCGCCACCCTTGCCCGACGAACAATCGTCTCGCTCCGGACCCCCTTCTTCGGTGGCTCTTCATTGAGTCGTTCCGCCTGATCGGTCACGCAGACCAGGAACATCGGCTGCCTGGCGTTTTTCAATAAATCGATGATTCGGTCTTGTTGATCTTCGAGGAAGATCGATTTGCCGTCGGTCAGCAGATGCAGCTTCGAATCGCTGGCCGTCACGTCCGCCAACCGCCGGCCCATCTCCCGTTGCAGGAAGCGCAGCACCCGGCGGATCTTCTGTAGCGAGAATCCCTTTCGTCGCAGTTCGGCAATGACTGTGATTTCGATCACTTCTGCGGCCAGATAAAGCCGCTTGTGACCGTCATGCTTCGGCGAAACAACCTTACGCTCATCCCACCATTGCAATTGCCGCAGACTCACCTGGGCGATCTTTGCCACATCTGTACTGGTAAACGTCCGCTGGTCGCGCGTTAAATCAAGATGGACTTTCCTTGTTTTGAACATGACACCCGATTCGTGTTGTGAAAGTTAGAGCTTACATTTTACTAGACTTTTGTCCCTGCCCTTATTTAGACGCACTCACGTTACCCCGGCACCGTCGCATTTTGATCTGGCATTTGACAAATCCGCAGAAGATCGTGGTAGCATCTCTCCGAAGCGGGACCGTCGCGCCGGGCTCCCGTTGGCTTGTCATGAGAATCGTTTGCTATTTCCATGATCGTATCCCGCAGAGCCGGTGTTCGGTGTGGCGTTTCGGGTGGGTGACCAACAAGCACGAAGCTTGTCCGGACGGCCTCGGGGTCGTGGTGAGCTTGGAAAATGAGTTGTTCGTTCCCGAGGCTTGCGGACGCGTGGAAGTATTCGACGACTGCGCAGCGGTATCCGCGCGGAGCGAATTGTTGCAATGCGCGATGAGCGCCGGTTACGGGGTACGGTTGCGACGCTCTGTGATGGGATCGGAGCTGCAGGAACTCGGAACGAGGGTCGAACCGTTTGTGGTTCGCGAGAACTCTTTGTTGGCGCTAAGCCAACGAGGCCCGTTCCAGGATCTGCTTCAAAGTGCGAACCGCGTGTACGAAGGGGACGACGGAGAGCTTTACGTGCGAGATCCCAGCGGACGGTGGTTTCATTATATGGACGAGAACCTACTCGCTGGGCTGCAAGAAGGCAACTGAATTTGTGGTGTTCGTTGAGGCGAGATCGGTCACGTGATTCGAAACGCTAACGGAGAATTGCCGGACGCTAACATTTGAGACCGGGGGTCCAGGGAAGCGTAGTCTTCTGTTTTCATAATTACCGGAATACGGCTAATTAGCGCCCAACCCCTCAAAAAGGTAAAATGAAGCCCGACATGGGCAAAGCAAGCCGAAGAAAAGCAGATAGGCGCTCCGCGCCTCGGCAGGCGAAGACTGTCGCAAACAACGTATTTGTACTGCACAGACTTTCGAGTTCTCTTTCGAAAGATCAACTCACCCAGGCCCTCTTTCCGCTCTGGAAATTTGCTTGGCTCGAAAACGCCCGCACTCTGGCCAGACAAACGCCGGATGGTTATGAAGTTCTGCAAGATTTCTTGGATTCCAGCGCGGCTGACCGCTATTGCGATAACTTGCGACGTGAGCGGATCGAACACATCCCTGAACCATTTGCCAAGGGTGGATTTACTCCGTTCGCTCAAGTACTCCCGCAAATTGCAGAAGTACTTGTGACGATGCTAGCCGAAGACCCAGATATCGCACTGTCTATCGAGCTAAGCACAGCTAAGCGAATGGAAACCGAGCCAGCAGGTGATCACATCTTCCCTGATCTCTCCCAGGAAGCATACACGGAGCTGCTGAAGCTGCGTCAGAAAAAACCGAACTGACGAATAGATGGGGCTCAGCGTTTTCGAATGTCGTTTTCCCCACAGTGGGGAATCAAGAGCTTCGATATTCGCGATGAACGGGACGGGAAGCGGCTTCTGTTAGCGGAAATCCCGCCATTCTCGCGCAAACTCACAAACTTGCAATGCCGCAGATGACCATCCGGAGTTTCCTCGACAAACTCGAACAGCCCTACCAATCTCGGCTCTAGCCAGCGGCAAACTTTCATCTTTTCCGCCGTCAAGCCAACACCCCAGCGCCCGCTGTGGGATTCTGGCAGATTGGCAAACGGACATCGAGTCACTTCAAAAGGTCTGATCTTCTTAAACAACTCGGCCCGTAATGCCGGCGTGAACCCGTTCCGTGTCCGAGCCACATAGAAAAGTTGCCGGTTGCGATACTCACCTATCACTAACGCGTCAAAGTTCTTGGCCGATGGCGTGTAACCGCCGATTACGAATTCCTCACTCTGATTAACGCGCATTTTCAGCCAGGCTCCCGAACGTTCGCCTGGCTCGTATTTGCTATCGAGCCGCTTAGCTACCAAGCCTTCGAGACCTTGGGCCTTCACCGATTCGATCAAATCAGCCACCGGTGCGTCGAGCACCGGCGAGTAACGAATCGGTTCAGACAATAGCGGCAAGACCTTGGTCTCTAGCAGCTCGCGCCGGCGGCTGAGTGGCTCTCTCATGACCTCTTGGCCGTTCAGCACCAGAACATCGAAGACATAGAAGAACACGGGCGCCGCAGCCGATCCGTAGTTCTGCAGTGCGTTGAACGACGGCTTCCCTGCCCGGTCGAGGGCGACGATTTCACCGTCAATGACCGTCTCATCCGGCATCGACGTCAGTGCTTGCGCGATCGCTGGATAGCGTCCCACGAAATCTTTGTCATTCCGCGAACGCAGACGAACCCTGCCGCCGGATTTGAAAGCGAGAGCTCTGAATCCGTCAAATTTGATTTCTACGGGCCAATTCCTGCCTTCGGGAAGGCGTGAGCTGGCCAGCAGCAGCATTGGCCGGATGAAATGGGCGGCGCTCACATATTAAATGATAGAGAGCCGACCCGGCCCGGCGCTAGGCCCCAGCTCGGCTAGGCGAACACATGGCGAAGTGTTATGCTTTTCCTGTGAAACTCTGCCAAGTTTCCTACCGCGACATCGAGGGAATCCGGCATCAATGCGAGGTTCAGGCCGACAGCTTATTTGAAGCCGTAGCCGCCGCTGCCACCGTCTTCCGCAAAACTCTCTGGGAAGGCCACCCACCTGGCTCGGGCTGCGAGTTCACGGTTAGGCTGGCACCAGAAAGCGCGCAGACATACACTGTTCCGCTGCACCAGGTCGAACAATTCGCAAAATACGGTGTCGCCAAAGGGCCAAAAGGAATTCTAGCCAAACAGAAGCTGAGAGAAATGCTCGGGATTACGGATTGACCTTGTCAAATGCCCATCGTCAAATCCGACGATGCCCCGGAAAAGTCTCATTGTTCCCATCGACAGGGCCTGTATCACCGGAACCGACTGTGCTGCCAGCGTGCAATAAAGAAAATAGGCCACGCGCCCACACACCAGCGAAGAAACGAGCACACTTGCCCACGCCCGAACCGCTCATCAATGTCAGCGACCTACGCGATTTCGCTTTTTGTGAACGCAGCTGGTCTCTGGCGCGGCAGGGCTTTTCCGTCTTGTGACTATACCCATATCATTGCCGTTACGGCAGCTTTTTGGGTTCCAAGTGACAGAAGGATGCGCGATTTTCTTAAGTCCGATAACGTCACTACACGGCCACTGAGGCGATTGTTTCCGAGTAGCGCGTAAACCGGGCGTTGAGCGGACTGACCAAATCGGTCACTTCGACGATATGCCAACAATCCGTCAAAGTGGATTGCGAATGAGAGCGGGCCTCTCGTGCCCGTTGCCGTCCTTGTTTCAGGATGATCTTTAGCGAATTGGCTTATCTTAGCGAACGCTTTTCGGTTATCAGCTACACAACCTCGTGAATCCTGGGTTTCGCTCCCATGCCCCTGGGTCCGAAATCAAGATCGATCATCGTGAGGGCTTCGCCAAATTGCCGATGGTCCGAGTGGCGCTCGTATATGACACGCGCGTCTTTCCATCGCCGGACAGACGACCAGCTCACCATAACGCTGCGGCCGGTGGCGCCTACAAGATCGAGGGACCAGTCGGCGTGTTGTTCTTCACGCTTGTCGCTGAAGAGTGGAGTATATCGAAGGCGGACGGAGAGCCCGCCGATTTCGGCCATGACATGGAGCGGCATCAGGAAGTTGAAAATGATGGGAAGTACGCGGGCCTTGCCGACGAGCGGATCGGGATTACTGTCACTTGCCACCTTGACATTCTCATCATAAAAGTGGTCGAAAAGCGCGAGGTACTCTTCGTAGCCGTTGCTGATGTCTGCATTCACGAGCGCGTTGTTTAAATCGAGTTCGGCCTCGGCTACCTTGGAGGATTGTTCTTTATTCATAGTTTGTCCGTTAGCTCCTTCCGGATTCACACGTCAAACCTAAGCGCCGCGTCGCTTCCCAACATCACCAACATTTCGATTACGGCCCGTCGAACGGCTTCCTCATGCTCCATTTCCCGGACGAGGGAATTTAGCTCGCGGTCTAATGCGTCGTCTTCATGATGAAAATTGCTGAGATCGTCTTCCATTCAACATTCCTTTCTTACTCTGTTCGCGATCCGGCGCTGGCGCGGCTCTCATACAGCGCTTGACTCATGTTCCAGAGCCTGACTGCGACGCTGTTGTCGTAAGTAATCTGTTTTGTGTGCGTCTCTCGGCACTGCCTGAAGAATCTGCCGGAGACACCGTCGAGATCGGGCGAGGACGCGACGTAGACGGGAGTTCTCGCTGCGCCTTCCGGAAATGCAAGCAAAGATGGAATGCGCTTTAACAACCACGGGACTGCTGCAGGTAGACCTCGCATGTTGTCACCCAGGCGTGTGAGCGTGGGTCCGGGACTAAAACAGTTCGCAGTAATCGTCGATCCTGCGAGGCGCCGGGAGAGTTCGTAAGTAAACAGAATGTTGCAAAGCTTCGAGCGCTTATAGGCCCCCAACCAGTTATATTGCCGCTGACCCTGGAGATTGGAAAAATCCAGTTCTCCGCTATGGAACTCCGAGGACGCGGTGAGAATTCTTCCGGCGGGCGCTGCCCGGAGGAGATCGAGCAGAAGGTGAGTTAGCGCGAACGGCGCAAGGTGATTAACGGCGAAGGTTTTCTCAAGACCATCCGGCGTCACTTCTCTTTCTGCGAACACAGTGGCCGCGTTGTTGATCAGGACATCGATCCGTGACAAACTTCCATGAAGCTTTTCAGCCAGACGATGGATCTCCGCCTGCGACGACAGGTCCGCGAGGAACAGGATGGGCTCGCTGCCGGAAGCATATTGCGCGATTTCCGTGCGCATGAAATTCGCCCGCTTTCGATCGCGGCCCACCATGACGACCTCCGCGCCTCGCTCCGCCAGTAGCAGGGCAGTCGCTAGCCCGAGGCCGCTTGTCGCGCCTGTGATGAGGACCGTCTTTCCGCTCATCGAGATCTCGTTCCCCCGTGGTTCGATACTCAACATTTCCAGGCCAAGCGCACCACAATTTCAGGAAGAGTCATTCGCATACTATCTATGGCAACTTGGAGTGATCGGCGAAAGCTCGTCCAATTCCGGTCAACGCTCTCGTCATTTGCGATCCGCCGATCCGCTCGGCCGTTTTGGAGCCAGAACGATCTGGCCTAAGTGATACGACAAATGGTTGGTCCTGTTGAGAAGAATGCTCAATCGATTCCTTGTCGGGTTGATCTGGAAGTCCGCTTCGGAAACCGAGGTATGCCGTTGCGCCCACCACGAGGGCGAGACATCCTGCTGCATGAGAACGAGGAGGTGACCGTTCACATTCTCCCAACGGCTCTTGAGGTCCGCGAGCGGCGGAAGATCGCCGATGGCGCGATCCGGGTTACTCACAAAACTCGCGTCCATCTCGGGATGGACCCGTTCGCCGAGCCCCAGGAGCGGGATCATCCGGTCATGCACGGCCGTCAGATGTCCTAAAAGGTAAACAACGCGGTTGCGGCCAGGCGCAACGGGTTCCGCGGCGTCTTCTTCCGAGAGATCGTCAAAGAGCCTCGTTGCTCGGTCGACGGTTGATTTCCACAACGCCAGTACGGAATCGATGATGATTTGTTCTGAATGTATATTTGGGTGCTTTCCTTTTATCTGCGCTCTTACAGGTCCGGGTTTATTCCTACAGGAGCGGCAGTAATTCTCTGAGGTGGCTCATCCTGTGCCCTCCCGTGGGAGTTCCGCGCCGGTCGTGAAGGTCGCGCCGAACACGATGTTTCCTCTTGGGCGGAGCG
>PMSX01000341.1 GCA_003167495.1 Bryobacterales bacterium
CTGGTGAATGGTGGGCCGATACCGCTTGGAGCCGCGAAGAATGGGATGTCGCGCTGGATGACGGCGGCCTCTACCGCATTTACCAGGAATCGCAGACCCAAGATTGGTTTGTGCAGGGGATTTATGACTAAAACATGCATCAGGAGCTTGGGCGCGCCGCCTTCAGCGCCGCTGTCCACCAGAGCAAGTCGTCAATCATTACTTTAGCGGAGGTCTCGACTTCCGCGAGCCCCTTGTCCACATCGCCACCCCGGAAGTGCGCAAAAAGGGTCTGAACGGGAACGTGTACGGACGAGCGAATCGGAGCCATTTGAAGCTCGATCATCACTTCCCGGAGCTGCTGAACGCTGCGCGCTCCGCCGACCCCGCCATAGCTCACGAAACCGGCAGGCTTGCGGTTCCATTCTGGATAGACCCAGTCGATCGCATTCTTCAGCACTGCTGCAGGGCCGTAGTTATATTCCGGAGTGACGAAAACAAATCCGTCCGATGCGGCGATTGCGGTAGTCCAGCGTCTGACAACCTCATTCTCGTAAGGTGGATGCGGTCTGGAGGGGGGCATGGCTTCTTCGAAGAAGGGCATCGGAAAGTCGCGAAGGTCGAGCAGCCGCGCTTCGATGCCCTCGCGCTTTTGTAGATGCTGAAGAATCCATTTGGCCGGCTTTTCAGCAAATCGGCCCTGGCGCGTGCTGCCGACGATCACAGAAATAATAGTCATAACTTGGTCCTCTTTTGCTGGAATTAACGGCCGGCCGTTCCGTTAGCCAGAGACGCCGTGTTATGTTCGAGCTCATCCCATGCTACAAGTTAAAGTTAACTTGAAGTCAAGCGGAAAAAGTGATATCTCTTTGCCATGGCCGGCTTACTCACCATCAGCGAGGTTTCACGGCGTAGCGGCGTCTCTTCATCAGCCCTGCGCTTTTACGAGGCACGGGGCTTGATTCAGTCCGAACGGGCCGGTTCGGGACATCGCTGCTATGAGCGGGCCGTGCTCAGGAGGATCGCCTTTATTGTCTTCGCCCAGCGGATCGGGCTGACACTTGAAGAGGTTGACGTAGAGCTGGCCCTCTTGCCAAGGGACCGAGTGCCGGAAGGCGCCGATTGGGCCAAGATCTCAAGCAGTTGGAGCAACCGCATTGATGAGCGCATAGCCGAGCTGCAGCGCCTGCGGGGAAGCCTCACCGGGTGCATCGGCTGCGGGTGCCTTTCGCTGCAACGCTGCAAGCTTGTAAACCCAAATGACCGCGCCGCGCGCAACGGCCCCGGTCCGCGCTATTGGATCGGCGATTCGCGGCTGCGCTGAAACCGGAATTCTGCTTGATCGTTAGGGCGTGAGGGCACACTCCTCCCCGCACGGTAACAGCATAAAGAGTTTCCTTGTGTAGAATTTACCCTGGAACTATGGCATTATTTACCCAATATGTACTTGGATCGCTTTGAATATTTCTGCCCAACTTGTCGAACCAAAGGAATTCTGACCGATGTACTAATAAACTCAGAATTGATACTGCTACGCGGGCTATGTTCCACTTGCTCGTCGAAGAGTAATTACAAAGTAATAGAAATAGATAAACTTAAAGCTGAGTATGACACGCCACGCGGACGTGTGTGCTGTGTGATACGGATGAATGTGGGGAAAGCCCAATTTCCGCCGGCAGAATCTAACGGCACAGCTTTGGCTTGACGACCACGGGAGGATTACCCATTCTCAGCTCTTAGAAATCGTGGGCAAGACCTCCCTTCTGCACCAATCCTACTGATCGGCTCGTTGCACGTTCGTCGTCGATCTTGCGGAATCACCGGCGCGGAAGCGGGGGCTAGCCGCTCATTTGGATATCACATCTTGACAATCATAGGGGCGGCGGGCTATTCTGAGCCGAGATCGTTTTCCTGGAATATCAATGAGTGAACCGAATACAGACGTAATCCAGGGCACGCTGGACATGCTCATTCTCAAGACGCTCAGCCTTGAACCCATGCATGGCTTCGGCATTGCTCGCCGTATTGAGCAGCTATCGCGCGGCGTCTTCAAAGTAAATCCCGGGTCGCTCCTTACAGCGTTTCAACGGCTGGAGCGCGTGGGGTGGCTGAATTCAGAATGGCGCCAGACGGATAAGTCGCGCCGGGCGAAGTTCTATTCGCTCACTCCTTCAGGTCGAAAACAGCTTGAAGTTGAGACGGCAGACTGGAACCGCCGGGTGTCAGCCATAGGCCGGCTCCTCAAGGCTGAGGGCTAAGCGGTGTCACTCTGGCGTCAGTTCATTAGCGGCTTGCGCATACTCCGAAGGAGCAAAGCCGCCGACCAGGAGATCTCCGACGAGATAAGTCATTACCTGGAAGAAGCCACGGCTCTCTTTGTCGCCAGAGGTCTTCCGCCCGATGAGGCTCGCCGGGCCGCACGGCTGGAACTTGGCAGCGTCACGGCAGTTCGCGAACAAGTGCGCTCGTATGGGTGGGAAAACGCGCTCGGCATCTTCTGTGCCGATCTGCGTTATGCCGT
The DNA here is from genome assembly GCA_003167495.1 of Bryobacterales bacterium. GTDB lineage: Bacteria > Acidobacteriota > Terriglobia > Bryobacterales > Bryobacteraceae > Bog-105. The sequence continues at coordinate 2,501 of PMSX01000341.1, forward strand.
TCGCAGATTGCTTGGAAATCGGGGCTTTACAGCGGTCAGTGTACTTACTCTGGCGCTGGGCATTGGCGCAAGCACTGGAATCTTCAGCGTGATCGAGGGTGTGCTGCTAAAACCTCTGTCCTACCCTCATCCCGAACAACTGGTCGCGTTGCTGCATACCGCGCCCGGCATAAACATAAAGGAACTCAACCTCGCGGCATCGCTCTATTTCACTTACCGCGAAGAGCATCGCGTTTTTCGGGAAGTCGGCATGTGGGTGGACGACTCCTGGACGGTAACCGGCCTGGCTCAGCCGGAGGAGGTACCGGGGCTTTCGGTGTCGCATCGTTTTCTTTCCGTTCTAGGTGTTCAGCCGGCGCTGGGTCGCGGGTTCACCGCCTCGGACGAAAATCCGAAGAGCGAACGCGCTCTGATGCTCACCGATGGATACTGGCGATCGCGGTTGGGAGCCGATCGTTCGGTTCTGGGCCGCCGCATCTTACTTGACGGCGATGCCTACGCGGTGATCGCTGTGCTGCCGCCGTCGTTCCAGTTCATGGACCGCAAAATTTCGCTGGTGGCGCCTCTGCGATTTAATCGCGCGGAAGTCCGGCTGGTCAGCTTCTGCTGCCAAGGCGTTGCACGGCTCAAACCGGGTGTGACGCTGTCACAGGCAAACGCGGATGTTGCGCGGATGCTGCCTATGGCTGCGGAAAAGTTCCCATTGAATCCAGGATGGCGCCCCACGGCTTTCGCTGAAGCGCGGATAGCTCCCCGGCTACGGCCGCTGAAGGACGTTCTGCTTGGCGATATTGGCAGCACGCTATGGGTGCTGATGGGTACGGTGGGCATTGTGTTGTCGATTGCTTGCGCCAATGTGGCGAATCTGCTGTTGGTCCGCGCGGACGGGCGCAGGCAGGAACTGGCCATCCGTGCTGCACTGGGAGCAGGTTGGTCTCGCATTGCGCGAGAACTGCTGCTCGAGAGCGTCCTGCTGGGTATCGCCGGCGGCGCCCTGGGGCTGGCGCTTGCTTTTGCCGGCCTTAGAGCGCTAGCGACGGCGGAGCTGAGGTATCTGCCTCGGATCCATGAGATTTCGATAGATCTGACAGTGCTGGCATTCGCCTTGGGTGCTTCGCTAGCCGCCGGACTGCTGTTCGGCCTGCTGCCGGTGTTCAAATATGCCCGGCCTCAGCTTGCCACCGGATTGCGAAGCGGCAGCCGATCTCTCACAGGTAGCAGGGAATGGTATCGCGCGCGTGGTGTTCTCGTGTCGGTGCAGGTGGCGCTGGCCCTGGTTCTGCTGATCGGTTCCGGCTTGATGATCCGCACCTTCCTGGCCTTGCGCCATGTTGATCCGGGCTTTTCCGGGGCTTCAGAGCTGGAGACGGTGCGCCTCGACATTCCGGAAACGCAGATTAAAGATTCGCAGGCTGTGACGCGCATGGAGGAGGCAATCCTCCGAACAATAGGAGCGTTGCCAGGCGTATCAAGGGTCGGAGCCATCAGCAATCTTCCGCTAGAGGGCGGCTCAAACGATCCAGTTTCCGCCGCGGATCAGCCCGCTTCCCAAGGCAGTATTTCCGCGGTACGCCGCTTCAAGTTCATCTCGCCGGGTTACATTTCCGCCATCGGTAGCCGTTTGATCGCGGGACGCGACCTGACTTGGGCCGAAACCTACAATCAGGCGCCGGTGGCCCTGGTCTCTGAGAACCTGGCGCGCGAGCTTTGGCACGATCCGCGAAATGCCATCGGCAAACGGATTCGCGTCACACTCAAGGACGACTGGCGCGACGTGATCGGCGTGGTGGCCGACCTGCGCGATGATGGCGTCGATCAAAAAGCGACCACTATCGCCTACTGGCCCTTGCTGCAGAAAAATTTCGAATCCTCTCCCACCAGTGACGTCCGCAGCTTGGTGTACGTTATCCGCTCGCCGAGGGCCGGGTCGTCGAGATTGCGCCAGGAGATCCAGCAAGCCGTCGCCAGGGTGAATCCAACTCTCGCGCTCGCGGACGTTAAGACACTGCAATCGGTGTATGAGAGTTCGCTCGCCCGCACCTCCTTGACGCTCCTTCTTTTGTCCGCCGCCGGCAGTATGGCACTCCTTTTGGGCGTGGTGGGAATCTACGGGGTGGTCTCTTACACGGTTTCGCAGCGGACTCGTGAAATCGGCATCCGAATCGCGCTGGGCGCTCCGCTACCCGGTGTTACCGGATTATTCGTACGCCATGGCTTGATGCTCTCCGGAATCGGGGGAGTTTGCGGGTTGCTGGCGGCATTTGGGCTGACGCGTCTCATGAAGTCGCTGCTCTTTGAAGTGAGCCCAGCCGATCCGTTGACGTATATCGCGGCGTCGGTGGCCCTGATGTCTGCGGTGATCTTTGGAAGTTATCTGCCCGCGCGGAGCGCTGCGAGGGTGGAACCGATGGACGCACTGCGCGCTGAGTAGCATCGTAGTGGGCTACCTCAGGAATTTGCGCATACTGATGACGATCTCTTGCAAGTGTGTCTCTAGAGCAAAGTGCCCTGTGGGTAGCAACTCTACTACCGCGTTTGGATTGTCACGCTGAAACGCTTCTGCGCCTGCCGGGATGAAATATGGATCAAATTTGCCCCAGACGGCTAAGAGTGGGGGCTTCGCCGTTCGAAAGTACTCCTGAAACTTTGGGTACATCTTCACGTTGTTGGCATAATCCAGGAACAGATCGAGCTGTATATCAATATTCCCGGGACGCGCCAACAGCGCAGCGTCCAGGGTGTAGCCCTCAGGTTTGATGAGAGCCGGATCCGGGATTCCGACCGAGTATTCGTGGCGTAGTCCTTCGAGGTTCAGGCCAGCGCGGATGGCATTCCGATTCTCCAGTATGGGTTCACGCCAATAGCGTTGGATCGGCTGCCATGCATCGCCCAGACCCTCTTCGTAGGCGTTCCCATTCTGAGACACAATAGCAGTGACACGCTCGGGAGCCATCAACGCCAGACGGAAGCCTGTAGGAGCTCCATAATCGAACACGTACAGCGCGTAGCGGGTCAGTTTGAGAGCCTCGGTAAAGGCGAAAATCGTCTTTGCCAAAGCATCGAAGTTGTAGGTGTAACCGCGGTCTGCGGGAACTTCAGTAAAGCCGAAGCCTGGCAGGTCTGGAGCGATAACACGATAGCGGTCGGCAAGGCGCGGAATCAGCTCTCGATACTGAAACGATGAAGTGGGGAATCCATGGAGCAACAGGATTACCGGCGCATGGGCGGGACCTGCTTCGCGATAGAACACGTGAACCCCATCAGCTTCGATGCGCTGGTGCGACGTCAGCGGAATGTTCGGAATGTCAGACATAGATTTCGACGATCAAAGCTCAACGACCACCTTACCTTTGCCGCCTTTAGCAACCGCGTCGTAAGCCTCCGCGATCTCGTCCGGGCCGAAGTGCTGTTCGGCTAATAGCGGCTTGAGCTGATTCTGCTCTGCGAGTTCTGCTGCTCTCTGAAGAATGTTCCCATGATGTCTGCGCTGCACTCCTGTCAACAGCGGCAGCAGAGTGAAGACGCCGGAGTATGTGGCTGCGCGAAAAGAAAGGGGCGCGAGTGAATGCGCTCCCCAGCCAAGGCAGCTGACGACATGGCCTGTGTAGCGTTTAACTGCAGCGAACGAAGCGTCTAGTACCGGGCCACCGAGGGTATCGTAGACGATGTCGAAGCCTTCGCCCCCGGTGTGCTCAGCGATGTACTCTTCCACGGGCGCGTGTCTGTCGATCGCGATCGCGCCCAACGCCTCGACGATCGACCGCTTGTCGTCCGACACGGTCGTAAACACCTTTGCGCCGCGCGCAAGGGCAATCTGTACCGCGGCATACCCTACACCGCCGGCACCGGCATGCACCAGCACGGTCTGCCCAGCATGCACCCCCGCGCGATCGACCAAGCCCTCCCATGCTGTGATCGTGACCAGTGGAAGCGCAGCAGACTGCCGCATCGTCAGCGTCTTCGGCTTAGGAGCCAGCAGCTGGACGTCCGCGACTACAAATTCCGCGAGCGTTCCCTGCAAGCCGCCTACTCCGCCGACCATTCCGAACACCTCGTCTCCAGGCTGAAAGGCAGTGACGCCGGGACCGCTCGTCTCAACCATTCCAGCCATATCCAAGCCCAACACGGCAGGAAGCGGTTGCCTCGCATGCCGCGCCTCTCCTGCGCGAATCTTGGTGTCCAAGGGATTCACACCACTCGCGCATATCTTCACGAGAACTTGACCCGGCCCCGGCTCTGGTTTCATAACATCCATTTCTCGAAAGGGGCCATTCGCTACCTCGACGACGTATGTTTTCAAAACGCCACTCCTATGCACGTTGAGAAACCGGTTCCTTCACTAAGCAGGTCATGTTACCTATGGGCAGTACAAACATTCTCGATGAGGAACCTATTCTTATTTTGACGTAGACGGTTACCGTGCAACGACTGAGATGAGGGCTGCCAAATCCGTGCCCATCCCATGAGCGCATCGCTGCAAATGGCGTCCTTGCAGGGGACGTCACTTCGGACATAGTTCCCCTTCTGGAGATGAATGTCGCTGGTTTGCAAGAGGCTCCAGCTACAGGCACAAAGGGTTGTGAGGATTGCTTTGCTCCTGAATTATTTAAACATAGTGTTTTTATGCTTGGTTACTGGCCACGTAAGGCGAATGTCACTCCTCTATCACCTGTATACTGAGGCATCCTTGTTGTCAATACGTTTGAGGGTATCGCGGGCACCAGCACTGTGGGCGAAGCCGTACATCGACGGAACGGAAACTGCCAGTGAATGGTGAGCGCATCGCGGATATCAGCGCGCTTCACGTGCCAGAGGAAGTCTGCGCCGCGGTCCGGGCCATTGGCGTGACACCGGCGGCGCAGACGATGTCGACACCGTCCGACTGTTAGATACGCTGAGCGTTAATCGGCGCGGCGGACTGCTCAATATCTGGTTAGATATAGTATGCCACCAATAGGGAGAACAATTTTCGTATGACCTCAATGAGAGCAACTGCGGCAGAGAATATCGTTCCGGAAGAATATGACCTGGTGGTGATCGGCACCGGCGAAGGCTCGAAGTTCGTGGCCTGGACCTTGGCGCGGCAAGGGTGGCGCATAGCAATCGTCGAGCGGCGGTGGATTGGCGGCTCCTGTCCCAACATTGCGTGTTTGCCCAGCAAGAACATCATTCACAGCGCAAAAGTTGCCTCGTATTTCGCGCGGGCGGAAGAGTTCGGCATCGAAAGCGCCGGTTACAAAGTCAACATAACTGGAGTCATGAACCGTAAGCGGGCGATGGTGAAGGCTTTGGTTGATGTTCACCTTCGCAATTTCGAAACCAGCGGAGCCGAGCTGATCCTCGGAGAGGGATGGTTCGTTGGTCCGAAAACAGTTCGGGTTGATCTAAGGGACGGCGGTGCTCGTTATCTTCGCGGCCGGCATGTTTTGATCGGTACGGGCACTCGCGCCAGGCTCGACCCGATTCCCGGTCTATTCGAAGCACACCCTCTTACGCACATCGAAGCATTGGAACTCGACATTTTGCCCGAGCATCTGGTGATACTCGGCGGAGGCTACATTGGGCTGGAGTTTGCCCAAGCCATGCGCCGGTTTGGCAGCAAGGTATCGATACTCGAACGCAACAAATCGTTGTTGCACCGTGAGGATCCCGATGTCGTGAGTGCGCTGGAAGCATTGCTCCATGACGAAGGCATTGAGATCATTCTGAACGCGAGTGTCGAGGAAGTTGCCGGCTTGTCCGGGCAGACAGTAACGGTGACCTATCAGCAGGAAGGAACAAGCAAACGAATCGCGGGATCACACTTGCTGGTCGCCGGCGGGCGCACCCCGAACACGGAGGGCATCGGCCTGGAACTGGCTGGCGTTGAACGGACCGAACACGGTTACATCAAGGTGAACGAACGGCTGGAGACGACAGCAGCAGGCGTGTGGGCCATTGGCGAAGCGGCTGGAAGTCCGCTCTTTACTCACATCGCCTTCGACGATTTCCGCATTGTGCGCGATAACCTTCTGGGAGGCAATCGCACAACGACTGGGCGGCTCGTTCCCTATTCGCTGTTCACCGATCCGGAGTTAGCGCGCGTCGGCCTAAGCGAGCGAGAAGCGCAGGCAAAAGGGATCGGCTACCGGCTGTTCAAGATCCCGATGCTTGCCGACCTACGGACTCGTACCTTAGCGGAGACGCGCGGTTTCATGAAAGCGCTTGTCGGCAACGACGATCGTATCCTCGGCTTTACGGTCTTCGGTGTGGACGGCGGCGAGATCATGTCGGCCGTCCAGATCGCCATGATTGGCGGCCTTCCTTACACCGCTGTTCGCGACGCGATTCTCACCCATCCCACTCTGATGGAAGGCTTAGTCGTGCTGTTCTCTTCTATGCCCGCGGAGACGAAGAGCTCGTGACCCGCGGACTTCTTGATTTTGATAATTGCCGCTACGATCGACTTAGAATGAATGGACGCAGATCGTCCAAAGTTCGGCATTGCCCCTGCTCTCCGTCTGGTAAACGCAACTCGCTCGGCTACTGAGGCAATTCAAATCCGGTTGGAGGTGAGACAAATGGCAAAAGTATGGTTCGTTACCGGGGCTTCACGTGGGATCGGTGCTCAGATCGCGTCCGCAGTTTTGCAAGCTGGTCATCGCCTGGTCGCTACCGCTCGCCGCAAGGAGAGCCTCGCCAGTCTGCCGCAAAGCGAAGACGTGCTCTGCCTGAGCCTGGACGTCACGATCGAAGAACAGGCCCGCACTGCAGTAGGCGAAGCGATGCAGCAATTTGGTCAGATAGATGTTCTCGTGAACAACGCCGGATATGGCTTGCTTGGCGCGGTTGAAGAGACCAGCAGCAAAGAAGCGAAGGCGATCTATGAAACGAACGTTTTCGGGCTCTTGAATGTGACAAGAGCGGTCCTGCCTGTCATGCGAAAACAGGGTTCAGGGCACATCATCAACATGTCCTCTCTTGGCGGATATCAGGCATCGCCAGGTTGGGGCGTATATGGCTCGACGAAGTTTGCCGTCGAGGGCATCACCGAGGCTCTGTACGCTGAGTTGAAGCCCCTCGGCATTCACGCCACAGTGATAGAACCCGGCTTTTTTCGGACCGATTTTATGGACGCAAGCTCTCTTATTCGTGCAGCGGTCGAGATCGATGATTACAAGAACACTCTTGGCAAGACCAGGTCCTTCGCGGAAGAGAACAACCGTCAGCAGCCAGGAGATCCGGCAAAGCTCGCGATAGCTCTTCTAAACCTCGCTGCGCTCGCTGATCCGCCAGTGCGTCTGCAGCTTGGATCGGATGCAGTGAAACGCATCGAGCAGAAGAATGCATTCGTGCAGGCGGAGAGTCAACGCTGGCTTGCGCTATCGATGTCTACCGACTTTCGCTAATAATACGATCAGAATCGGCGCGAGGCCTCATAGATGGGCATTGGAACCCAGTGTCCGGTATCGCCACCTTGCGGCCACAGCCTAAAAAAGTGTTAATTTTCGGGACCGCCACACGAGGCAGAACCAGCCGGGGATTCATTGCCCCACTTTTGTCTCGATACTTACCCTTTGTGAGCTATTTCGCCTCTTTCATAGCAGTCGCTAGGCCACAAATGGCCGTGCTGCTCGGTGCCGTCTAAACAGCGATCAGAGTCCCGTTGACTAGGCCGTCCGCGATGCACAGGTAAGTGATACATTAGTGGACCAAATGAACCGCCGATATCGAATTGCGCTGATTGCGGCGTCAGTTGTCTTGGCGGTTCACCCTCAAAGCTCGCCGAAGTCCGTCCTTGGTCAGGGTTGGGGGTTGGATCACGTTGTCATTGGTTTGTCCGATCCCCTCGCAGCGAAGGAGATCTTCAGTACCAGGCTGGGATTTTCCGTTGTGCCCGGAATTAAGTTTCCTGCCGCTGGCTTCGAGAACGGCTCGATCCTACTGCCCCCGGGATATATCGAACTTGTCTGGCCGTACCAGAAGTTGACCGATCAAAAGGGGCGGCTTGCAGAGATGATAAGGTTGGGCGGTGGCATTCTTGGCTATAACATAGACGTGTCGCCCGTTGCGGAAACTGCAGCCGTTCTTCGGGGGCTTGGGTTGACGGTAACATTACCGCCCAGCAAAGGTACGCTTCATCCCGATGGCAAGGAGGAACCGGGCCCTTGGCAGTTCGTCAGCATCAGTGAGGAAGATACGCTCAAGGTCCCGGTGGGTGTCCCGGGTGGGCCCGAGGTGGGCTTCTTAGAATACCAGGACAACGCCGGAGTTCCTATAAAGCCTGATAAATTCAAGTTGTTGAGTGAACAATTTGAACGCTATTTGCCGGATGCAAGACGGCTGCCGGGCGACTTTTACGCCAATACGGCACGCCGCTTGGCTTCGGTCTGGGTTGCGTTCCCAGTGTAGCGGCGGCCGTAAAACAATCCGAGCGCTTGGGTTTTGCACCTGGCGCGGATCGCCAACTCGCGGCCCTTGGGGCGCGCGGGCGCGAAGTAGCGTGCGGTAGTGGTTCTATTGTTTTCTGGGAGCCAGCGAAAGACACCAGCCGATTAGGGTCGCTTATAAAAATCTATGGGCTTGGTCCTTTCGGCGTGAGCGTAGAGGTCTCAGACCTCCAAAGGGCTCATCGGATTGTGGAACTTGGCACTCAAAGCAAGCTGCCAATTGACCGCAATAGCTTTGTCGTACCGGGTGAGTTAGCGGGCGGTACCTGGATCGAATTTGTTCAACAATAACGTGTTGTACTCGGCACCATTTGATTACTTGAGCTAACGAGCCAGCAGGAGAGCACGAAGTAGAGAAAACATACTTCGGCAATGCCGTAGATAATGGCCGCCATTGGTATCGCCCAAAGCGAAAAACGGGGGATTGTGAAAACATTTGTGTGTCCCAAACTAGCTCTTTCGAGAATCCCGAAGCTCTTCGTTAATCGAACAGCCAGAAATACGCGGAGGGCCGGATCGTGGCCGAAAGACGCCGATATCGGACAGTGACAGCCTCCTGGCATTTGTCTGCTGGTGAACAGATCGCCCTTACGGGCGATTGAAGCTCAACAGAATTACTTTCTCGACTGCCTGCGTCTCCGCGTTTGGTGATTTATCGTTGCCTGGATACGGACCATCGAACACAATTTGCAACGCGCGACCGCGAAGGTTGAAGTAGTACATGTCTGGGTAGGCTACTCCACCACCGCCAGCGCCATAGTAATAGAAGACGTTCGCCCCAAAGTGTTTTGGTGCTGGAGGCGTGTCATAACCGGTAGGAGCACCGCTAATCAGCCGTTTCAAAGAAAACACTCCAGGCAAAAGATAGATTTTGATAGTGGCAGGTTCCTTGTCGTCCGAATCGGCATGCAGAGGTTCGCTACTGATTAAGGTCGCTAGAATTTGGCGGTCGGTTGGCCAATGAAAATTACTGGCATCGGCCTCCCTTTTGTATTTGGGGGGATACCAAAAACAGAACCGACCGGTTTGATCAACGAATTCGATCCAGCCTTTTTCAGGACTTGGGCCGCAACGAGAAGCACTCTCAAAACCAGCTAACCTTGGCCGCGCAGTAAAAAAGAACGTCATCATTAGCGCGACCGCAGGGGTCACCCGATTCAACATCCTTTCAGATTAACTTCGGAGCGTTCGGCCACTCCGGACACAATGTCTTTCATTTTGCGTCCGATATTGCTTGTGAAACGCCGTTATCGTACAGTGAGTTGGACAACACGGCTGCGAAATGTTATTTCGGCAACGCTCTTTGGCCATCTACACGATTTCGTCGCCTGGAATGGGCGGCTTTCCTCGACCGGCGCGTTTCAGCAGCCGCTTAGCCGTAGCGACGTCGCCCTGGCGCGCTCACGAAAATAATCGTCGGTTCGTAGTGCGGATAACTTCTCGGCCACCGCAACATTGATGAATTGATTGAGCGCAACGCCTTCGCTCTCGGCAACCCGGCGTGCCTCATTGAGCAAAGACCCCTGCAAACGCAAAGCGCCATTACTTTTTCTCATTTCGCCGTTGAACCTCTTTCCACATATTGCCCGGGCGCAACACCCCAATCCCAAATTCGCGAGCTGCCACAGCCAAGTGCCGCTCGTTGAATGTGACCAACCGATCGGCGGCGCCATTCACTGCCGTCTCCAACACCATTTCGTCCGCCGGATCCTTAAGACGCGGACGCCACAGAAACCGGAGATGCACTCGATCAGCTATCTTCGCATAAGCGTCAAGGATCTCGTCACCTCGTCCGCATCAAGCCCACGCATTCAGATGTTCCAGTCGAGTCGAGACCGCCTCACATTCGACCATCAACGGAACCCGCGTGATCTTTATCAGTCACAACACCCGCGAAAAGATCCGGTATTTAATTACTCCCATCCTCCCAATAACTTACAGCGCTTCCGCGCGCCGAAAATCGCTTCCCTCGTTCGGAGCTAGCTGGCGCATCGCTACATTTCAATCAGGCCCGGCAGGGTGCTCACTCTGCCCAGGCCATTTCCATTTCTGGCCTCAGAAATCGTAACAAGCCATCGCAGAAACCAACCAAAGGAGTTTCCTCATGAACAACAAAAACATCTCTAACGCTCAACTCGCAGCCAATCGCGCCAATGCCAAACACTCAACGGGTCCACTCAGCGCCGCTGCCAGAATGCTCGTTTCCTTCAACGCCGTCAAAACCGGTCTCACCGGCTGCACCGTTTTGCTGCCCCAGGAAGACGGCAACCTCTATCGCGCCCACGTAGCCGCCTACGAAAAAGAATTCCAACCCGTCGGTATCCAAGAACGCGAGCTCGTCCAATCTCTCGCAGACATCCGCTGGCGCTTAAATCGCATCCCCGGTCTCGAAGCCGCGCTCGACACCCATGCCCGCTCTCTAATCATCGACAGATTTGAGAACACCCCCGCCCCCGCACGCGAATTCTTCATCATGGTCGAAGTCTTCAGCACCAACGAAAAGAAACTCCATAACATCCACCTCCACGAAGCCCGCCTCGCCCGACGCCGCGAAAAAGAGCTGGCCGAACTCCGCGCCCTCCAACTAGAACGAAAAGCGAAAGAAGCGGCAGCGAAGGAAGAAGCTTCCAAATCCGCTGCCGCGCCACCACCCCAAACCCAAGTAAAGACAGCCACCTCCGCGCAAAATGGCTTTGAATTTACAAATCCGCCCGCAGTGCCGGAGAACCCACCTGCACCAGCCGTCGAAACGCCTGAAGTTGCCATAAAAACGGCAGCCTAACCAGCTACCATGCTGATAGGGAATCCATGGCGCAAGCTGGCAACACCGGACAAATGGCGTTCGCGCTCAGTTTTGAGCGGCGCATCTATGGCGTCAGCGAGTTGAATGCGGCCGTGCAGCAGCTGTTCGAAGACCGGTTCCGTGCCATTTGGGTCGAAGGAGAGATTTCGAATTGCCGCCCTGCGACCAGTGGACATTTCTATTTTTCTCTGAAAGACGCACAAAGCCAGCTCAAATGCGCCTTGTTTAAGGGAGCGGCGCGCTTTGTCAAATTCCGCCCGCAAGACGGCATGCGCGTTCTCGCGCGCGGCAATCTGGAAGTGTACGAAGCGCGCGGCGAGTATCAGCTTATTGTGGAATTGCTCGAGCCGCAGGGAGTCGGCGCGCTCCAAATCGCGTTCGAACAGCTGAAAAAGAAACTGAACGCGGAAGGTTTGTTCGCGGTTGAGCGCAAACGCCCGCTACCGAATTTCCCGGCACGCCTAGGCATTGTTACTTCAACCGGCGGCGTCGTGATCCGCGATATTTTGCAGATTCTGGAACGGCGCTTCCCTGGTCTGCACGTCCGCATCTTCCCTGCCCTGGTGCAAGGCGAAGGCGCGATTCAGCAGATTTGCGCCGGTCTTGAGTATTTCAGTGAAAGCGCCTGGGCAGACGTGGTAGTCCTGGCGCGCGGCGGCGGCTCGCTCGAAGATTTGTGGACGTTCAATGAAGAAGCCGTAGCGCGCGCGATTGCCGCGTCGAAAATCCCGGTGGTTTCCGCCATTGGTCACGAGACGGACTTTACCATTGCCGATTTTGTCGCCGACTTGCGCGCTCCAACTCCCTCGGCGGCGGCGGAACTGCTGATTTGCACTCGCGATAGTTTGTTGGAACAAATCGCCGCGCAAACCAGCAAGATGCTACAGGCTCTTCGCTACCGGCTGGCAATGTGTGCACGCGCGTTGCACGAACGGGGCATCGACCGTGCGGCCACCGTGATGCACCGGGCGATTACGCGCCGAGCGCAACGCGTGGACGAGTTGGAATTCGCGATGCGCCGTACGCTTCGAGCGACGGTCGAAGCGCACGCCAAGCGCTGGACGGCGGCGAATCGCCGCTTACAGGCAAACGATCTGCGTTTGCGATTGGCGCATGGGCGGCATAGCGGACAAACGCTGCATGAACGCATGATTCGTGGTATGCGGGAGCAGCTATGGGAATCGCGCCGGCGTTTTGAATCCTTAGACCTGCATCTTCGCCAGTTAAGTCCACTGAAAGTTTTGAGTCGCGGCTATGCGATTGTCGAGAATCCGCAAGGACAGGTACTGCGTTCGTCGTCGGAAACGGGGCCTGGCGAAGATCTCTCCGTCCGGCTCAGCCGCGGCAAGCTGAACGTAACGGTGGTACGCACGCGCGATACTGAAAATTGACTCATTCTTCTCCATCGCGCGCCGTTTGCCTGCTGAGCGGCGGTTTGGATTCTTCTACTTGTTTGGCCATTGCCCGCAAAGAGGGCTTTGCTTGTTACTGCCTATCGTTCGATTATGGCCAACGCCACCACGTGGAGATGCAGGCCGCGGCCAACATCGCGCGTCAACTGGGCGCGGCTGAACACCGTGTTGCCCGCTTCGATTTGCGCACATTTGGCGGTTCGGCGTTGACGAGTGATCTGGCTGTGCCGAAGGATCGAGACGAATCGCAAATGTCCGGCGGCATTCCGATCACGTACGTGCCGGCGCGCAATACAATTTTCCTTTCGTTCGCCTTGGCTTACGCGGAAGTGACAGGTGCTTCCAGCATATTTATTGGCGTCAACGCGATTGACTATTCGGGATACCCGGATTGCCGGCCCGAATTCATCGCCGCTTTTGAGACGATGGCGAATCTGGCCACAAAAGCCGGCGTCGAAGGAACCACGCACATCAAAATCCGCACGCCGCTGATAGAAATGACCAAAGCGGATATTGTGAGAGAGGCGGTGGCATTGGGCGTGGATCTTAGCCTTACACATAGCTGTTACGACCCTTTGCCGGGCGGTCAGCCCTGCGGCCGTTGCGATTCCTGCATTTTGCGGCGCAAGGGATTCGCGGAAGCGGGTGTGTCCGACCCACTGGCTGTACCGTGAAGATTTCAGAAATTTTTTATTCGATTCAAGGCGAAGGGACGCTGGTGGGCGTGCCATCGGTTTTCGTCAGAACGTCCGGCTGTAATCTGCGCTGCGTTTGGTGCGATACGCCGTATACGTCGTGGGCGCCGGAAGGTAGCGATTGGACGGTGGAGCGAATTGTGGAAACCGTGGACACCTTTCGGGCCGGGCATGTGGTGGTAACCGGTGGCGAGCCGATGATTGCGCCGCGGATAGTAGAACTCACTCAGCAACTGCGGCAGCGCGGCCTGCACATCACTATTGAGACGGCGGGTACGGTACATGCTCCGGTGGCCTGTGACTTGATGAGTATCAGTCCAAAGCTGAAAAACTCCACACCCTTCGAGCGCGATGGCGGACGATGGGCACAGCAGCATGACCGGTTGCGCTGGCAGCCCAGTGTGTTGAAAGAGTTGCTGGCGGCCTACGAGTATCAGTTGAAGTTTGTAATTGCCGATCCGCAGGACTTGGTCGAGTTGGAGCTGATGCGGGAGGTTTTGAAAGCGCCACGCGGCAAAGTGCTGCTGATGCCGGAAGGGACAAGCGCGGAAACCATCCGCCAGCGCGGCCTGTGGTTGGCGGAGATCTGCAAGGAGCGCGGATACCGGTTTAGTCCGCGGCTGCACGTCGATCTGTGGGGAGATAAGCGTGGGGTTTAGACTCTCTCTGGTCATGCTGGCAGTAGGCGTGGGTGCGGACGCACAGGGTTACATCGGGACCAAAGCATGCGCGGTATGTCACAGCGAGATTGCGAAGAGCTATGCGATGACGGCAATGGCTCAAGCGAGCGGACGCGCCGCTGATTTGCACTTGCCCGATGGAGAAGTCTTTGCAACGAATGCAAAGGTCACTTACTCTGTGACTGGGCAAGACGGAAAGCCACAACTCCACTTTCGCAAGCGAATGGCAGACGGAACCACTCTGGAAGGCAGCAAGGTTCTGACATATTACATCGGTTCCGGGACACACGGCCGGGGATTCATTTTCGAGGAGCAGGGCCAGGCATTTCAAACTCCCGTCGCCTATTACGGAGTGGGGCACGGTTGGGATGTCGCGCCAGGCTATGAGGACGAGAGTGTCATCTTCCTTGGAAGGAAAGTGGAGACGGCCTGTCTGAGCTGCCATACCAGCGGCTCAAAACCCGGCGAGTTGTTCGAAGAAGGAGCAGTCTCGTGTGAACGATGCCACGGGCCGGGCGAACAGCACGCAAAGTCGGTGCGATCAGCGATCGTGAACCCACGCAAACTAGACCCCGAGAGACGCGACAGTATTTGTGCCCAGTGCCATCTGACAGGGGAGACGCGTGTAGTCAAGCCAGGGCGATCAGAGACAACGTTTCGTCCGGGCGACTTATTGGGCGATCACGTCGTGCCGTTTGTGTGGTCGAGCCCGGACAAAGCGGAGTTCAAAGTGGTAGGACACTTCGAAGGTTTGTGGCAGAGTAAGTGCAAACGAATGAGCGGTGACAAGCTTTCGTGTCTTACTTGCCATGATCCGCATATTAAGGTTGCTGATAACGAAAAGAGCGCATACTACCGGCAGAAATGCCTCGGCTGTCACGAGCAGGCTTCGTGCAAGTTGCCCATTGAGGCGAGGAATGCGAAGGGCGATTCGTGCATTGCTTGCCACATGCAGCAGCGCGCTTCGACCGATGGCCAGCACACCGCGTTCACTGATCATTCGATTCGCCGGAATGCGCACCAGCAGCAGACAGTAGGCCACTCGCGAGAACTAGTTGCGTTCTGGACTGAGCGAGCAACAGCGAGAGACTATGCGCTCGCCTATGCAGACGAAGCTTGGCAACATGGAGACGCCGCAAGCTTCAAGGAAGCACATGAGAAGCTACAGGGCGCTGCGATTGGGGCGTCGGGTGACGCCGCGCTCGCGGCTCAACTAGCGTACACGGATGATCTAGCGGGTGAACCGGACAAGGCTGAGGCGTTATATCAGCAAGCACTGAAAGTCGATCCCGAGAATCTGTTGGCTTTGACGAATCTGGGGACGCATCTGGCGCGGAAGGGGCAGATTGATGAGGCGGTCGATCTTTGGCGGAGAGCACTGGCGATTAACCCAGGATTGCCGGCGCCTGGGCTGAATTTGGCGCGCGGTCAATTACGGCAGGGGCGCGATGCGGAGGCGCTTGAAACGGTGCGGCGCGTGCTGAGTTTAAATCCGGATTCGGAGGCGGGGTTGGTGTTGCAGAGGGAACTGGAAAGGCGACGGTGAATCAATGCGGTGCTGGTTGCCGTTCGAAGAGCGCAAAGGGGACAGACAGCACGCTCATTTAAGAAGTCTGAGAGCGTAAGTTTAATTGACGTCGTGGCGCTATGTCAGTCCCCATTGCTTGTGGCGATGAAATGACGTCGGTGTTCGAAGAGCGCAAAGCAGCATCCGATAAACTTGAGGTTGAAGCAAACAACGGCAAAATACCGCGTAGGGGCTGTGGGGTATTTGAATACCACACCACTTGTATGGGGGATGCTGCATGGCCCGCAGCGGGATTTGGTGGATTTATCGCTGGCAATTCCTGCGATATGCGCACAAGAAGTCGAAGACGGCGCGACACAAATTGGTCTGGTTCCTGTGGCGGAAGTGGCGCGGCAAGGTTTGGAAATTGTGCCGGGTGTGGGTATCAGTTGTTTGGGGGCGGTGCGCAGCATTCTGCTGTTCTCGCGGGTGCCGTGGGAGAAGATTCGCACGCTGGCGGCGGATAGCAGCTCGCGTACGTCGGTGCAATTGGCGCGGGTCATTCTGCGGGAGCGATTTGGAGTGGAGCCGCGGATCACGGCGTACCAACCTGAATTGGACGCGATGATGAAGCAAGCCGACGCTGCGTTGATTATCGGCGACCCGGCTTTACGTGTTGATCTGCATCAGACGTCTTATGAATGGCTTGATTTGGGAGACGAATGGTTCCGCTTGACCCAGTTGCCCTTTGTGTTTGCAATGTGGGCGGGCAAGCCAAAGCTGCCTGTGGAAGAATTAGAAGATCTGACGCGAGCTTCCTACGAATTTGGCAAAGCGCGGTTGACGGAAATTATCGCGAGCGAATATGCGCAGCGGGGAATCAGCCATGAGCTGGCGGACGAGTATCTGCGCCGCCATATTCGCTTTGAGATTGGGCCGCAAGAACAGCGCGGCCTGGAGACATTTTTCGAATTGGCAAGACTTACGGAAGGAGCCAGACTTTGATTAGCCGCCAAGAAGCAATCGATCTGTTTGCCAGCGACGACCTGGTTGGGATCGGCATGGAGGCCGACGCGGTGCGGCGCAAGTTGCACCCGGAAGGCGTAGTCAGCTATATTATCGACCGCAACATTAACTATACGAATTTCTGCACGGAATATTGCAGCTTCTGCGCCTTCTACCGGCCCATGGGCCATAAGGAAGGATACGTTTTGCCGACCGAAACGATTCTGGACAAGATTCAGGAAACGGTGGATTTGGGCGGGACGGGCATACTGATGCAGGGAGGGCTGCACCCGGACCTGAAAATAGAATGGTATGAAGAACTGCTGCGGGCGATCAAGGCGCGCTTCAACATCTGGTGCCATTGTTTTTCGGCGCCGGAATTGGTGAACATCGCGGAAGTGTCCGGCCTTTCCATGCGCGATACGATTGCGCGGCTCCGCGACGCTGGCCTGGATTCGATCCCCGGCGGTGGGGCTGAAATCCTGGATGCCGATGTGCGGCATCGGATTAGCCGGTTGAAATGTACCGTCGACGATTGGATTAACGTACACAGAACAGCGCACGCACTCGGCATGCGAACGACGGCAACGATGATGTTCGGCACTGGAGAAACGATCGAACAGCGCATGAACCATTTCGATATCGTACGGCAGATTCAGGAGGACACCGGAGGGTTCACGGCGTTCATACCGTGGTTTTTCCAGCGCGAATACACGTCGCTTGGGCGGTTTGTGAAGGAAGAAGCGACGGCGGTGGAGTATTTGAAGATGCTGGCGCTATCGCGCATCTACCTGGATAACATTCTCAATATTCAGGCTTCGTGGGTGACGCCGGGCTTGAAGGTTTGCCAAGTGGGTTTGCGTTTCGGCGGCAACGACGTGGGCAGCATCATGATTGAGGAGAATGTTGTTTCGGCGGCGGGAACGCACCACCGGGCGACAGAGGAACAACTGCGGCGATTGATTCGAGATGCGGGGTTTGTTCCGAAACAGCGGGATACGTTGTACCGGACGTATTTCTTGAATTAAAGAGAGCGCCGATTTCCAATCGGCGCTTTCTTGATTTAACTCGCTTCTTCTTTCTTGGCGGGCCGGGTGGCTTTGATGCGCTTAGTATCGAGCGCTCGGTTGGCAAACTCTTCCGCTTGGGCGATATCGGCCTTGGCGGCGTCGGGCGAGTCTTCCAGATCAGCCTTCTTGCGAAGAAGCAAGTTGAGGTAGGTCATGGCGTCTTCGTTCTCTTTGTCGATATCAAGGCACTTTCGCAGGTTGACGATGCCGTCATCAATCGCCTGGCTGTACTTGTCCTTCAAATCGGCGCGGACTTTGGCGTCTTTAATGGGCCCGGGTTCTGTGGACACCATCTTTAGCTCGACACGCGCCGTCTGAATAGGAGCGTAAGCCTTGGCCCAATCGATGACACCAAGGTAATAGTAGGGTTCGGCCTCTTTGGGATTCGCTTCGATGCGCTTGAGGTTCCATTGTTTGGCCTCTTCCAAAGCCTTTGCCTTTTGATCAGCAGTGCCCGCTTGCGCGGCATTATAGGACATGGAAGCCATCATGGCGAGTGCCAGAGGATTGTTCGGATCTTTTTTCAGAACGTCCTCGAACTCCTGAGCAGCCATGTCGTGGTTCTTAAGGTTGTCAGGGTTCTCGGCCCCCGGCACCCACTGGATGTAATAGGAGGTGGCGAGATAAAGTTGGGCGTTCTGGCTGGTAGGATCCAGCGTGACGGCCTGTTTGAAGTGCGTGACGGCATCGTTGTAGTGGCCGGCTTTGTAGGCTTGGACTCCTTGATTGAGCTGGTCGCGAGATTGCAGCTTGGAGCAACTGGTAAGCAAGCCCACACCGGCGCAAAGCGCGATGATGAGGCTTTTCTGCACGAAAGAATTTCGCTTTTGCATAGCTTATTGCCCAGCCTCCACTTTAGGAGTCATAATACCGACCTTATCCAGTTCCGCGCCTTTGGCATCATCAATGGCCTGCGCGACGTAGCGGTAATCCACGTCGGGGTCGCCTTTTACGAAGACGACTTTGGTCGCGCGAGTCTTGAAAATGTCTTCCAGACGCGCGGTTAGCTCGGATTCCTTTGTTGGCACCGTGTTAATCGTAATGCTGTGATCTTTAGCTATCTCGATCACAACGTTGGGATCCTGATCCTTCGGTGGGGGCGGCTGGTTGGGCGGCGGGGGCTGCGGAACCAGAGTATCTAAGCCGTGCGGTGTGAGAGGCGTGATGACCATGAAAATGATCAACAACACGAGCAACACGTCAATAAGAGGCGTAACGTTAATATCCGCCTTGGCTCCACCGGAGCCACCAACTGACATAGCCATAAATTTAGTCCTTTAGTGAGTTCTAGAGCCCTACAACCTTCTTTTTGTCCTGTATGGTTTCGGTAATTAACCCGACTGAATCGACGCCGGCGGTCCGCAGGTTATCAATCACGTCGGTCACGCTGGCAAAACGCGCGCGCGCGTCGGCTTTCACATATACGGTTTTATCGGAACGATTGACCTGCAGGTCTTTCACCTTGGGTCCAAGATCTTCCGGATGAATCATCACGTTGCCGGGGCTTAAGAAGGCACGGCCATCGCGCGTAATCGCGATCAGAATAGCGTCTTCCTTATCGGCATCTGGAATTTTCTTGTCGTTATACGTCTTCACCATGTTGACGGTCTGCCCTTTTGACAACATAGGCGTGATCACCATGAAGATGATGAGCAAGACGAGCATCACGTCCACCATCGGAGTGACGTTAATTTCGGAAACAACTGGCGGAGCTTTTTTCTTCTCCATTTTTACTTTCTCCTAACTTTTAAGATCGACGCCCAAACCGTCTGGTTGGGGAACGGCCCGGTACACAGGCCGCTCCCGCCAGGGATTCAACCTAAGAGAGAGAGCATCGGCCCGATTTGATTATTTGGCAACCCTGGCTTGCGAGCGCTTCAGGAAGTAGTCGATCAATTCGGAACTGGAGTTACCCATTTCAACGTCGAAGGCTTCAATGCGGTTGGAGAAGTAGTTGAACACCCAGACCGCGGGGATGGCGACGAAAAGACCAAAGGCGGTAGTGACGAGGGCTTCGGAAATACCACCGGCGACCGCTCCGATACCAGTCGACTTGGAGGCCGAGATGGAACGGAACGCGTTCATAATGCCGAACACCGTGCCGAACAAACCGACGAACGGGCCCGTGGAACCGATGGTGGCGAGACTGCTGACGCCACGCTTCAGTTCAGCGTGCACGATCGCTTCGGCACGTTCGAGAGCGCGGCGCGAGGCTTCGATGTCTTCACCGGGAATCTCACTGCTCATTTGATGAGCCTTGAATTCCTGCAAACCGGCAACGACGACTTTGGCCAGGTGGCTCTTATTGAAACGATCGGCAATCTTGATGGCTTCATCGAGCTTGCCTTCGCGCAACGCGCCAGCCACAGCCGGTGCAAACGCACGCGATTGTTTACGCGCGGCGTTGTAAGTAATCATACGGTCGATCATCACGCCGATAGACCAAGCCGACATGATGAATAGAACAAAGATGACAATCTTGGCCGTGACGCCCATGTTGGCCCAGAGTGACCGGAGGTCGAAGTTAATGCCATCAGCCTCCTGGAGCAGCCAGAATGCCCAAACCTGAAGTTGTAGTACCATGTTTTTCTCCTAAGTTAAATCGAATCTTTTAAACGGACTTTCTAACACTGAACTTGCTTTACTGACTCAACGTGAAGTTCACGATGATATCGGTAATGACTTCCACCGGCGAACCATTCAACATGGTGGGACGGTATTTCCACTGAAGAACAGCTTCTTTGGCCGCGTTGACCAGCAAGGGATGGCCGCGAACAAGCTGCAGATTCTCAATATTGCCTTCCTTGCTGATGGTAGCCGTAAATTCGACCGTACCCTGTACGCGGGCCGACTTGGCGAGCGGTGGATAAACCGGCTGAATCTTCCTGAGCAGGTTGGCTTCCATGACGTTACCGCCAATGCGCTGAGGACCGGCGGGCGCCTTCTTGGGAGGCGGGGGAGGCGGCGGTGGCGGAACACCACCGATGACACCGCCAATGACGCCACCGGCAGCTCCACCTTCGACACCACCCACGACACCGGTATCAGGCGGCGGGGCGGATTCGACAATGCGATCAATGGTGTGCGGGATCGCTTTGGGAGCCATCAACTGGTTGGAGACAAACTGCTTGACGACCTTCACCACTTTAACCACCTTCTCGGGAGGAGGCGGCGGGGGCGGCGGAGGAGGTGGGGGCGGCGGCGCTACCAACATGCTCCTTAACTGAGCATTGGGTAACGTCTGGGTATAGATTAAGGGAATCAGAATCGCGATGCCGATAAGGCCTATCTGCAACGCCAGGGAAAGCAGAATGGTAACGGGCCTCTTGGTTTTCTGGGTCCCGTCGACAAATGTTTGATCGAACATTTCAATTCCTCGCTGTGGCCTGCGACAAACAAGCCCAATTCAGTTCAGATACAACACGTTCACTTAGCGGCCTTGACCGGCCTGGCCGCCTTTACACCTTTATCACTTACAGACGGACGCCCCTGCGTTGGCCGACCTTCGGCCAGATTGCGCCAGAAGATCAGAATGGGACATGCTACAAAGATCGAAGAATAAGTTCCGATCATAATACCAATTACGAGAGCAAAAGAGAAGCCATTTAATACTTGGCCGCCCCAAATAAAAAGAGAGACGGCGGTCAGGAAGGTTAGACCCGAAGTCAAAACGGTTCTACTCAGGGTCTGGTTGATGCTTAAATTTACGATATCGACGAAGGAGCCACGCACACCCAATTTGAGATTTTCGCGGATGCGGTCGAAGGTCACGATGGTGTCATTCATGGAATAACCGACCAAGGTGAGAAGGGCGGCGATTACCGTCAAATCAATCTGTTTGTTGAAGAGAGAGAAGAGGCCGATGGTGATGATGGTGTCGTGAAACACAGCGATCACGGCGGCTACGCCATAGATCCATTCAAAGCGGAAGGCAATGTAGACAAGCATGGCGGCGAGGGCAATCAGGACTACGTTAATAGCCTGCTGACGCAAGTCGGCGCCGATTTTCGGTCCAACCGTTTCCAGTTGGCGAATGGCGAAATTGCCTGGCTGGCATTCCTGCTTGATCACATCCAAAACCTTTGGAGTTACGCCGGGTACGGCCGACAGTTGATCGAGCGATGAGACAAGGCCAGATTGCGGGGGAGTATCGCGAAAGCCGGTGATGGCTTTGCTCAGTGTCTGCAATTGATCTTCTGAAAGTGCGACGCCTGCCCGAGCTAACGGGTCGCGCAGACGGTCGGCAAGAGTAGCCTGAGTGGCCAGATTGAAATCCAGCTTCTGCGCAGTGGCGTTCTTGTTGAAAGCAGAGTTCAAGCTGGCA
>PMSX01000080.1 GCA_003167495.1 Bryobacterales bacterium
CACCTTCTCACGCTCCCGGCTCCGATTCGGAGATGGCCAGTTGAATCGTCTCGGATGCTATGCGGCAGCATCATTGATGCCGTATTCACGCATCTTTTCGTATAACAAGCGCCGATGAATGGCCAGGATCTCGGCCGCCTTGGACTTGTTGCCGCCAGCCAATCGGAGCGCGCGCAGAATCATCGTTTTCTCCGCTGCAGCGAGGTTAGCTTTCCAGCCTTCCGTCAGCGGAATTTGATCGGTCCAATTTGCTACGCTGCGCGAAACAGATTTCAACTGAATATCGGCTGCGTCAACGACTCCGTTTTTTGCCAACACAGCGGCCCGCTCAATCGTGTTCTCCAGTTCACGGATATTGCCGGGCCAATGATAATCGCAGAGCAGATTAAGCGCAGCCGGAGTCAGGGAAACGCTGCGGCTGCGCCGGCTCAGAAAATGATCTACCAACGCTGGAATATCCTGCCTGCGGTCGCGCAAAGGTGGCAGCTCAATGACCACCACATTGAGCCGGTAATAGAGATCCTCACGAAATCGACCTTGGCTCACCGCCTCTTCCAGATCGCGCGAGGTCGCGGTGATCACTCGCAGATCCACCCGGATCTGAGTTCCGCTTCCCAGCCTCTCAATGGTTCTCTCCTGCAATGCGCGCAGCAATTTCGATTGCAGAGCCGGCGTCAGTTCGCCAATTTCATCCAGAAAAAGAGTGCCGCCGTTCGCCTCCTCGAAACGTCCAATACGCCGCAAGATCGCATTCGTAAACGCGCCCTTCTCGTGGCCGAAGAATTCGGATTCCAGCAGCGTTTCCGGAATTGCCGCGCAATTGACCTTCACCAACGGCCCTTTCGCTCGCATGCTGTTGTGGTGGATGGCGTTCACTACCAGTTCCTTACCGGTTCCCGATTCGCCGCGCACCAGAACGGTGGCGTCGCTCGCAGACACCTGGCCGATCAGTTTGTAAACATGCTGCATCGATGGGCTGTAGCCTATGATGGCCGGCTTAACGGAACCGTTCCCTGAATCGGCGTCTTGTCTCATCCCGCGCGCTATTCTGTAACTCGCCACCGCTCGATCGATCTGGGAGAGCAACTGATTGAAATCGAGAGGTTTCGCAATATAGTCATACGCGCCCAGCCGCATCGCTTCGATCACCGTGCCGCTATCGCCGTGGGCCGTCATAACTATGACTGGCGCTTCGATACCAGACTCACGCGCCCGCTTCAGAATTGCTAATCCGTCCAGGCCCGGCATCCGAATGTCGAGAACAGCGGCATCGAAGGTTTCGTGCATAAGTGCCGCCAGCGCTGGCGGCCCCTCTTCGAACCGAGCTGCCTGATAGCCGCGACTCTCCAACAACTCCGCTAACGATATGCAGGCGGTTCGTTCATCTTCGGCGATTAATATGGTTCCCTTGCTAGTCATCGATTCTTTTCAACTGGAGGACGAACGTGGCTCCGTGAACACGCTCACTTTTGTAGGAGACACTCGCTCCCATAATCTGGGCGAGCTCACGCGAGACTGCCAACCCCAGCCCGTGCCCAGTCATCTTGGTCGTATAAAACGGTTCGAAAAGGTGTTCCTGCTGTTCGGAGGTTAGGCCCGGTCCACAGTCGGAGACCTCGATGGCAACATAGCCATCGAGAGTTCCCGCGGTAACATCGACCCGCTCGCCACGCCTCGAAACATCAATCGCGTTGAGGATCAGATTTACCATGATTTGCCGGAAGTAGTGCTCGTCCACCAGCGTCGACTGGGTCAGTTCCCCACTGACAACAAGATCGACTCCCTGTTTCTCCCCTTGGTGTCTTACTAGTTGTACGCACTCAGCGAGAATCGGGCCAACCACGCGCTGCTCCAACTTAGGTGGCCGGGGCTGTTGAAAGGAAAGCAAATCGGAGAGCAGTTGATTCATCCGATCCACTTCATCAATTACCATTTGAAAGTCTCCGGGCTGAAGCCGCTTCTCTTCCTGCCGGTTCGCGAGCATCTGGAGCGAAAGGCGAATGCTGTTGAGC
Source organism: Bryobacterales bacterium (assembly GCA_003167495.1). GTDB lineage: Bacteria > Acidobacteriota > Terriglobia > Bryobacterales > Bryobacteraceae > Bog-105. Next base: position 2,013 of record PMSX01000080.1, read on the forward strand.
GGGTTGCGCATTTCGTGGGCAATTCGCCCCACCAGCCGGCCGATAGTGCGGGCTCTATCCTCGCGCCTCACTTCCTCTTCCAGACGACGGCGCGCACGCGCCATTTCGTTAATCGCCGAGCTAATCTCTCCCAACTCGTCGCGGCGGACGGGCAGGCCAAGCGTGAAGTTCTGGTTGAGAGAGGCCAGTCCGCTCTTGATTTGCGCGACACCTCTATGCAGTCCGACGCCTGTCGCTAGCACTCCCGCAGCGCCTAGGAAGGCGGCGCCCACCAAGCCTGTCAGCAGAATGTTCTGCGTTTGTTGCCGGGGTTCCGCTTGTCCCGGAAGCCGCTTCATGGCCCACGCCGCGTTGAGACCATCGGACATTGCCGCTATGACCACCAGATCGTGCTTGCCGCGAAGCACTCGTTCGCTCTTGTTCTTTTGGTGTGCCTGAGCGATAACTTCTTCAATGCTAGCTCTCTCTGCAGCGGGGACGTCCATCTTCGGCGACGCTCCGTCATGAGTCGGATAGGAGTAACCTAGAAAACTCGCGGAGACAAAGAATCCTCCCTCGACACCTGGATAGGAAGCAAGCACGGTCTGTGAGATAGCCCTGAGAGTGAGATCCTGAGCACTGGCTGGAAGTTTACCCCAGGTTGCATCGCCGTGCCGTCGCAGACGATATTCGCGGTCGAGATCCTGTAGGGCATGGGCCAGCGACCGATCGGTGTCGGAAAGAACAAAACTCTCCGCGTGACGAACCGCATTCACCACTAACTCAATGGTGAGAGCCGCAACCGAGATGGCCGCAACCAATGCGAACAAAAGCTGCAGTTGAAAGCGCTTATGAAAGATGCTTTTCATGGCGCGGCCGCCTGCGCTAGGCTCTCCAGTGCGTGAGTCAGGTCATCGGCCGCCTTGGTGTATTCGCCGGCGATTCCTTCCTCGCCTTCTTGTTGCGCTTTCACGGCTTGCTCATAGAATCCACGGGCCAATTCCAATAGCTTCACAGGTGCGGGCGATGGTATCTGTTGCAGAAAAAAATTGCACAGTCGAAGCCGGAAATAAACTTCGCGCAAGTGATCTTCCGGATCTCCCAGCGGCGGAGGACGATGGGTTGGCAGCGCTTGATTTGCACTTGTTATATGTTGCGGGTGTTCAATCGGCCGGCGGCACGCATCCGCCGCGTCCATTAGCAGCTGTGCTTGGAACCGCCGACCGGCCTGCAAGTCTTGAACTGCTTCGCCCAGATACCGCTCAACGAAAGATGCCAGTTCCCGCTGTTCTGCATTGGCTGGGGAATTCATCTCCAGGCGCTTGCGAATCTCGCCGATACGGTGTTCGATTGCCTTCGGATCCTGCCTCGGCGGCGGAGGCTGCGCAACGAGCAAAGCGGCACCACCGATCAGTACGATGACGGATCTGATCAAAAACACACGCCTCGATAGTCCGCGGCCAGCTAACATCTTAAGCTCATTACAAGCACAACCACCGCCATCGCGTCCCCTTAGATTGACGCATCCCGGCGGCCGACTGTGTCCGCTTTCTGAACACTAGGGACCAGAAACCGGACACTTAGGCTCAGGGTTCGTCCGAATTCGCCTTTGTACGGTTCCAAACCGCGCCTGTCCGGTTAGCGCTCATGTGAAGCACCGCGCAAACCTCACAAGTTGTTCACTTGTATGGTGAACGCCGATGGTGCTGTGAATGCACTTGGTGAAGTTGCGCCTAGATGGCGTGAAGGAGTTTCCAATGAATAAAATGTTATTCGGGCTATTCGCACTTGCGAGTAGTTTCATGGTAGTGGCTCAGCCGCCGGCGCCAGCTGCGGCAATCACAGTGACAGGTGGTATTTCGCAGTTCAACTACGGACCTAATGGCCGCATTGAGGGCTTCGTTGTCGCCCCCAACACCCTGATCTCGCTATCACCGGACCTGGCGATGCAGGTGGAAGTGCTAGCAAAGACCGGCCACCAGGTGAGTGCTTCCGGTCCGGTGACGCCCACTGTTTCGGGGATGCAACTGATGGAGCCTGAAACTGTGAAGGTGGCCGGCAAGACCTTAATGCTGACCGAACAGTCACCGCCTTCGCCTTATGCGGGCTCCGGTGTTGTCCGCTCCCTGAATTATGGACGCGAGGGTGAGATCAACGGGTTCGTGTTTGAAGGCGGCATCATTGCGCTAACTCCACCTATGGGAACGAACGAATTCTCCGTGGTGAAGCCTGGCGCCGGCATTGCTGTCTCCGGATTCGCGCGCAGCACGCCGGGTGGCCGAACCGTGGTTGAGGTGCAGTCGATTACTGCAAACGGGCAAACAATCACGCTGGACAGAGGCCCCCGAGGCCCGGCGCCACCCCCTCCTACAGGAGGAGCCCCAATCCCACCACCGCCACCGCCTCCGGATCGTTAGACAAATAGCGGCAGCCCTTCTGGAACTCGTAATCTCGCGGGTTCCAGTTGGCCGGGCGAGCCATCCTACATACGAAGTACTCAAAGGAGAACCTATGAATGCAAGTTGGATATTTCCTTTCATAATTCTGGGCGGGGCGCTTCAGACCTGCGGTGCGGCCATGAATGCCCAGCTCTTTCAATCGCTAGAAAACAAGTGGCTCGCCAATGCGGTTTCTTTCGCGCTGATCATGGCCTTCTTCGTAGGCGTATTTGCTATGTTTCCGCATCCCTTACCGAGTGCCGCCAGTCTGGCGAAAATGCCCTGGTGGGCTCCTCTGGGAGGTTTGGTGGGAGCGGTTCAGGTTTATGCCGGCCTTACGCTGGTACAGAAGGTGGGAGCGGGCCCGTTTGTTGGCATAACAGTCACTGCCGCGTTAGTGATGTCTCTTGTCTTAGATCACTATGGTTGGTTCCACATGCCCGTGCACGCTATCAATTCATGGCGTCTTGTGGGGGCGGCGCTTATGATCGGCGGTATCTCACTGATCGCCCGAAACTAAGTTGGCGTCATCATTTACTAACAACAAATGTCATAAACAGGAGAAAACGATGATTTCATGGATTCATTTCGGCGATCTTCACATCAGCCGGTGGGATGAACAGAATTACCGTGACTTTGTCTATTTGATCGACGACGCAAATCGGCACATGGCGGCTGGAATTGCTTTCGCGCTTTTACCTGGTGACAATGCAGACGATGGTGAGAAGGATCAATATGAACTCGTTCGCTCGGCCGTGTCGCGGAGCCGTTTTGCGATACACGCGATACCCGGGGACCATGACGTTGCCGGCGGAGGCCTGGACCTTTTTCGCCATTACCTGTGTGATTCGCCATATCGCAGCCTAACTATTGGTGCATATCATTTCGTGTTCTTGAACAGCGTGGCAAAATGGCATCCGCCAGTCTTCGGTTTAGGCTCTGAACAAATGGCTTGGTTGCAGGATGACCTTAAGGGCGCTGTTAGAAACGGCCAACAAATCGTCGTCTTCCTACATGCTTATCCTTCAGAACATGGCAGCGATGCGGACCTACTTCGGGAATTGTTCTTGCAGAGCGGTGTTCTGCTCGTTGAGATGGGCCACACACATTACAACGAACTGGCAAACGATGGGCGCACCATCTACTCGACTACCCGCTCTACCGGCCAATTGGAAGAAGGTCCTCCTGGCTTCTCGGTGACAACCGTCGATAGTGGCGTCGTCAGTTGGAAGTTCAAGCCAATCGCGAAATGGCCGCTTGTGCTGATTACTTCGCCTTCAGACCACCGCCTTATCATCGACCCATCCAGCGTGACACAAGTGGTCAGAGGGCCGATCCAAGTTCGTGCGCGAGTTTGGGGTGAGGCAATAGACAATGTAACTATGTCGTTGGATAACGGCAAGGCGGAGTTGATGGCAAAGCTTGACGATTGCACATGGGCCAGAGAATGGGCGTCCCCGGAATCAAGAGATGGATCGCATGTGATCACGGTGACTGCGCAATCTCGACGTGGTCAGATCGCCACCGACACCATCAACCTGTATAGCAATCAGCAAGGCAGATACCCTGTACCAACTCGTCACATCGTCGACTATGAGAACGCCCTAGGCGAATGGCCCGAGAAACACATTTTGGGTACACAGCTTGGACCGAATGAAAACGGCCGTCATTGGCCCTCCCGGCGACAACAGGAGCACGCTGCTCAGTGAACACCGCCCTCGTTTGGTCGATTGCCGTAGGGGCGATTGCCGGCGTTTTATTTCGTCCAAAAGATTGGCCCGAAGCAGTTTGGGCCTGCTTGGGAGCTGTGCTCATGGTTGTGTGCGGTCTGCTTCCGCTGGCCCAAGCGGGCGGCGCCATCGTCAAGGGAACAGATGTCTATTTGTTTCTGACTGGAATGATGCTACTGGCGGAATTAGCCAGGCAGGAAGGCGTGTTCGACTGGCTGGCGTCGCTGGCAGTTGCGGCCGCTAAGGGATCACGTGCACGCCTGTTTTTGTTGGTCTACGTCGTTGGGATCGCTGTCACGGTTTTCCTCTCCAATGACGCGACTGCCGTAGTTCTTACACCCGCCGTCTATGCGGCCATTCAAAAAGCACGCACGAAAGCGCTCCCTTACCTCTTTATCTGTGCGTTCATTGCCAATGCGGCGAGCTTTGTATTGCCCATCTCCAATCCTGCAAATCTTGTGGTCTACGGCAAAACTCTTCCGCCGCTCATTCCCTGGCTGCGCACCTTCCTTCTTCCTTCTATCTGCTCTATCTCTGCCACCTACGCCGTGTTGCGATTTGTCATGCGCAAAGATATCGAGGGAAAGCTGGAGGAAGACAGCGAGCCGGCGACCTTGTCTAAACCGGGCCGCTTGGCAGCCTGGGGAATTGCCGGAACTGGACTCGTGTTAATGGGCGCGTCTGGTTTCGGCTTGGATCTCGGCCTGCCTACGTGTATTTCCGCTGTCATCGCAGTGCTCTTCGTGACTCGTGCCAGAAGCCAATCCCTGCGGGAAATTGCGAGAGGTGTTTCATGGAGCGTGCTGCCCTTAGTAGCCGGTCTGTTTGTGCTCGTCGAAGCCGTGAACCACGCCGGAGCGCTCACCGACGTTGGTAGACTTTTGCGGTGGTGCGCCGCGACGCCACATTTTGGAGCATTAGTCGCTTCTTTTTGCGTCGCAGGGCTCTCGAATTTGATAAACAACCTGCCCTCGGGGCTGCTGGCCGGGGGAGCGCTCCAAGCGTTTCCCGTGTCCGCCCACATACGCGATGCCGTTCTCATCGGTGTCGATCTTGGCCCGAATCTCTCAGTTACCGGATCACTCGCTACGGTACTTTGGCTCATTGCCTTGCGGCGTGAGGGTGAGCAGATGAGCAGTTGGCAATTCTTAAAAATAGGATTTCTGGTTATGCCGCCCGCCCTATTGTTGGCGACCCTTGCCGTCTCGCTTCTCTCCCGTTTAACCTAACGCCCCCGGAAGCCAAGAAACTAACCCAAGACCTAGCGGAACAAGCCACACACCTCAACTCAGACAACGCCTCACTAAGTGCACGAAAATGACCGCACTCCGAACATCGCGCGCTACTCCGTCAAAAACGCCGTCGTCTTAATCCCCGAAATCTCAAACATCCGGCGGCACTTCTTACACGAAATCTTATCGTCCAGAAGAACCATATAACTCATGGCCTTCGCAAACTTGGCGCGATCACGCTCGTCGGCATGGCGCGGCAGGGTCGCGATTTTTTTGCGGACCAGCCAGCGCAGATCGTACTCATCCGTCGACCTGCAATAAGAGCAGTTCAGTGTAGCCTTCTTGGTCGCTTGTGATTCCCGGTAAAACGCTTTTTCGTCCACGTCAGAGTCCGTTAATTTGGTCGTTTATCGATTCGCGAACTTAAAATTCGCCACCGCCACTTCGTCATTGCCCGGAATATAGAATCCTACCTTATCCTGAGTAAAGTCGCGGCCAAAACTGGCTACCGATCCCAAGTCCACCCAATCTTCACCATTCGTTTTGACCCGCGAACCCACCGTGCCCGGCTTCACCGCTAAATCCACCTGCACCCAACTCGAAGAATCGACGCTGCACGGAATCCGGTTCCACACAATAGTTTTCCCGTTGCGGAGCTCGCGAACTTCGGCGTGTTTGCCGTCCAAACTGAACAAAATATAGTTTTCGCTGTCCTTGTATCCGGCGTACCATTGCAGCTTGCCTTTCTTTAGAATTCCTCCCACGTGCCCTTGCGTGCGGAACGAGTAGTGTCCCGCGGCTTTCGGCGTATCGTAAGGAATGAATCCGCCTCCTTTCTGCACGCGCGTGGCGTACAGTTGGTTCTCCTTTGGAACCGCCGGATTCGCTGGCTTGCCGTCTTCCGTCCCCACGGGTGCAACCACCGCCGGTGTTCCTTGCTTAGTGGCGTCGGTCAAATTTTTTTCCAGCGTGACGTCGGCCCCAGCGAGTATCAAAACTTCACCGGCGTGAAACGTGCGCTGCAGTCGTTTGGTAGCCGCCAGATCATGGCGCAGTTCAACCGTGTGTTCACCAGGTTTGACGTTGGAAACTCTCGCCATGCCGTCCGGACCGATGGCCGCCACAAATTCGTGATCGATATAAGCGGTTGTTCCGTTTTGTGCTCCACGAATCTGCATCGAGGCGACGTTGCTGGGAGCCATGAGCTCAAATTTGGCTTGCGTTACGTCGCCTTTCTTGACCTCTACTAATTGCGGCGGCGGATCGGCGAAACCATCCTTGTGTACGCGAATCGGATAGCGGCCCGCGCGAATGGAAATGCGCACCTGTCCATGATCTGTTTTGCGCCGGAACAACGAACTGTCGATGTAAACTTCCACGCCGTCTTCGCCCGTAACTACCTGTATGATGCCCGTGTTGGGATCGGATTTGACATAAACGGTCAACACAGGTAGCGGCGTGTACATCATCACAAAGTTCTGCTTGTCCCGGTCGTGCACAACCTGTAAATCGTGATCGGCCGTGCCCAGGTCTGCCAGTTCTAAACCACCGGCGGTGGCTTGGCCGGCGGATTTTCCGTCCACAAAGATTTCCGCCGGTCCTGCACTCGTGACCAGTTGCCCGTGCCCGTCTTGCTCCGAGACCAAGACTGCCAACGCATTGCTGGCTTGCGGAAGGCCAATCACCTTCGGCGCATCCTTGCCTACTACTTCAAACTGAAACGAGGCGGAACCGCTCGATCCGGATACCTTGACGGAATGCTGACCGGCCGTTAAGCCGTCAAGCATCAGTTCGCGGTCCACGAGTCCGCGTGGCGGCCCGTCATCCAGCGTTACCGTGCCGGGGGACAGATCGGTATAGAGCCGCAACGTGCCCGATGTAGAAATGGCGGCAGGGGCGGCAGCGGGTGGTTTGACCCCCTGCTCAGTCTTGGCGCCGTTTTCATCGGGAAAATTCAGTTTACGCGCCGTCTGGATCAGATAGAAAAACCCCGCCAGCATAATTCCGCAAAGAAATACCGCCAACCACACAATCGTGCGCCAGCTTCTCTGATCAATGCGCGTCACTTCCGGTGGAATTTCGGCGGCGTCCGCTGAGTCTGCATCCGTCACCTTGCGCCGCTTCGGAAGAACCATTGGCAAAGGGGCCTCGGATGTGGCCGTCACGGGTGGAGTTGGAATTTCCGAAACGGCGGCGGGCGGCGGAGCAGGTTGCGCCATCCTCGCCGCCACGGGCGCCTGGAAAATGACGGAATGATCGTCCGGCGCTGAAGTTGGTGTAGGCGTCTCTCCCCGCAGGTAGCGCGCGCGATCCACAATCTCCTGGTGAATATCGCCAATCATCACCTGCAAATCGAAATCGTCCAGAGTATGCCGCCGGATATCCTGCAGTTGCTCGAAATACTGGCGTAGCGTCTCGATCGAACGAGTCTGGCGAGTTTCCTGTCTGATCTTTCTCAGGGAATCGCGCGTCGAATTGGTTTGCTGGGATCGATCCACCGAAAAGAATGTACTCTTCGTGAATTATATCGAGACGTGCGTGCGCCTAGCCCACTCTGTGCGAATAGTTCAGTTCGTAAAACCGCAGATACTCGCCGCTTTTGATTCTCTCCACCCAAGCTTTGTTCCACGTATACCAATCCACCGTGGCTTGCAGGCCATGCGTAAAATCCACTTGCGGCGCCCACCCTGTTTCAGCCGTAAGCTTGGCATTGGTGAGCGCGTAACGCCGGTCATGCCCGGGCCTGTCCGTCACTTGCTGAATCAGGCTTGCGGGTTTGCCCGTGGCCTTCAATATTCTTTCAACCACTTCCAGATTCGGCAGCGAACAATTGCCGCCTACGTTGTAAACCTCGCCTGCCCGGCCCTTTTCTAAAACCGCCTTGATCGCTTGGCAGTGATCTTCCACAAACAGCCAGTCGCGCACTTGCTGCCCGTCGCCATAAACCGGCAAAGGCTTATCTTCCAGCGCATTCGAAATCATGAGCGGAATCAGCTTTTCCGGAAACTGATACGGCCCATAGTTATTCGACGCGCGTGTCACTGAGACACTCACCTTGTAGGTCGTGTAATAAGAAAGCGCCAGCAAATCGGAACCCGCTTTCGACGCCGAATATGGGCTGCTGGCCCGCAGCGGATAGCTTTCGTCGGCATCGTGCGGCGGCTCGATACTGCCGTAAACTTCGTCGGTAGAAACATGCACAAAGCGCGCGATCTTCAAACGCCGTGCCGCTTCTAAGAGAGTAAACGTGCCGTTGAAGTTAGTCTGAATCACCGGAGCCGGCGAATGGATGCTGCGGTCGACATGCGATTCAGCTGCGAAATGCACAATCGCGTCGGGCACTTCTTCACGCAATGCTTTCTCAACCGCCTCGGCATCGCAAATATCGGCCTGTATGAAGCGGTAGCCCGGATGTTCCGCCACGGGAGCCACATTTTCCAGGTTGCCCGCGTATGTCAGTTTGTCAAAATTGACAACTCGCTTTGCCCAACCTTCAGTCAGCGCTGTCCGTACAAAGCATGAACCAATGAAGCCGGCTCCGCCCGTCACCAGAAGCTTCATTTATGTTGCAACTCCCAGTCATAGGCGATGGATGGATCGTTATACGCGATGCGCCCCTCGTCCTTTGGATCGTATGTGCGATTCGTGATATACACCAGCATCGAAGGCTGTTCGCCAATCACTTTGTAGCCATGCGCCACTCCGGGAGGAATCAACAACTGCCATGGGCGGAGCGCTCCCACATAGAGCGTATTCTTCCTTCCGTATGTGGCGGAGTCGCTGCGCAAATCAATCAGCGCCACCTGCAATAACCCCGCCGCCGGAACCCAATAATCGGTTTGTAGCTTGTGATAATGAAACGCCTTGATGATGCCCGGATAGTTGAGTGCCGCCGAAACCTGGCTGCTCTCAGCCGGGAACCCGGCAATCATCCCTTGTCCCAACCGTGCGACCTCCAAAAAGTATCCGCGGTCGTCCGGCCACAATGAAAACGGTTTGATCTCAACGTCGGCGATCAAGTCCGCACTTCTGGGCGACAAAATCACTTTGCCAATCCCGCCTTCCGCCTTCGGAATCGCCAATTCAATCCCGGAATCTGTTGCGCCCATCGTCGGCACGCTCATTCGCAATCCTCGCTGGCAACCGCCGCCAATACAGGCTGGCGTTCAGCGTGCGTTTGATGTACCAGGTTGGCGGCGCGCAAGAGTGAATCGAAAGTTCCGGCATCGGTCCACCAGCCGTCCAGATAGTTGAACGTCATGGTGCCTTCGCGGATGTACGCGTTGTTAACGTCGGTAATTTCCAACTCGCCGCGGGCCGAGGGCTTTAGCGTACGCGTTTTGTCGAATACCGTGCCATCGTACATATAGATACCCGTCACCGCATAACGCGACTTCGGTTTCGCCGGTTTCTCTTCAATGCCAACAATCTTGCTGCCCGCGATCTCCGCGACTCCAAACCGCTCGGCATCGTCTACTTCTTTTAGCAGAATTCTGGCGCCGCGTTCTTGTTTCTTGAATGCGGCCACCGCGCCTGCAATCGACCCTTCGATAATGTTGTCGCCCAAAATCACGCAGATTTTATCGCCGTCCGAGAAATGCTCGGCCAGCGCCAGCGCCTCGGCAATGCCGCCTTCGCCTTCCTGGTACGTGTAATTAATATGCTTCAGACCGAATTCTTTGCCATTCGCCAGCAATCGCAAGAAATCTCCCGAGTTTCGTCCGCCTGTCACAATCAGCAGGTCCGTTATGCCTGCTTCTACCAGCGTCTGGATCGGGTAATAAATCATCGGCTTATCGAAGATCGGCAGCAGATGTTTATTCGTAATTTTGGTAAGCGGAAACAGACGGCTCCCCGTTCCACCCGCTAAAACAATTCCTTTCATAACCCCCCGATAGTAGCAGGTCATCGCATAGTACCCCGCTGGTCTTTCAATCTATTTTGAGAACAGATTTGGGGTCCGGTTGCGCAGCCCGGGGCGGCCCACTCCGAAAACGCCGGCCCACAATACGCGCCACCAAGAGCAAAAGCGCGGTGCCAATGGCAACCTTCGAAAAGTAACCGGCGCGCGCCGACGAGTTCAACCAAAGGATCAAAACCACAACCACAATGAGCGCCAGCCCCGCGCCTCCCAGGGTGATGGACGAACGGACGACCGCTTTCCGTTCCGCTTGTGCACGCTTTTCGTACTTGTTCATGGTACGCCGACTCCAGAATAACCCAAATCAAATACGCGCTTTATTCCCCTTGACACTTTAGGAGGGCTGTTGTATCCTTTCCTAAAGTGTATAGGAAAGAAAACAAATCAGCCGAACTCTTGCAAGGCACTCTTGACCTGCTGGTTCTCAAAGCCGTTTCGCTCGGCAAGATGCATGGTTATGGCATCCTCCTGCGAATCGAACAAATCTCGGGCGGGTCGTTAGACATAGAGCAAGGAGCGCTCTATCCCGCGCTCTACCGCTTGGAACGTCAGGGCATGCTCGAAACAGAGTGGGGCGTCTCCGAAAACAATCGCAAGGCCAAATACTACATTCTGACGAACCGCGGACGCGTGCAGCTCAAAGACGAAGAACGCAGTTGGAGCCGTCTGGTGGATGCCATCGGCACTGCACTCAAGGCTCGTCCCAACGAGGTATAAAACACATGTTACGCTTCCTGCACTGGCGATCGTTATTCCGCCGCCTTAAATTCGAGGGCGAGATGGCCGACGAATTTGCGTTTCACTTGCAGGCGCGGACCGACGATTTGGTTCAGAGCGGGCTTTCGCCAAACGAAGCAGAGCGCCGCGCCCGCCTCGAGTTCGGCGGCAAAGAGCGTTACCGCGCCGAATGCCGCGAATCGCACCGCGTTCATCTGCTGGACGAATTGGGCCGCAACATTCGCTATTCTTTGCGCAGCCTTCGGAGGACACCCACCTTTTCATTGGCAGCCATCGTTTCGCTCGCGCTCGGCATCGGCATCAATACGTTCATTTTCGGCGTTTTCGATTCGCTGGTACTTCGGCCGCTTCCCATTCCGGACCCTGCCCGCGTCGCTTTCATTGAAACCACGAGCGGCGGGACGCATTCGTTTCCCGACTATAAGGAATTTCGAGACCGTAACAAAGCGTTCAGCGGCATCGCCGGCTACCGCATTTCGATTATGAACTTTGAGCACGGCGGTGAGCCCAACCGTATGTGGTGTTACCTGGCTACCGGCAATTACTTTGACGTGCTTGGCGTTAAACCGGTTGTTGGGCGTTTCTTTCATCAGGCCGACGATTTGCAGCCCGGCGCAAGCCCCTATGTGGTACTCAGCTACCCAACATGGCAGGCGCGCTTTGCCGGCAATCCGAAAGCCGTGGGCGCCACAGTTCGCATCAACGGTCTCTCATACACAGTCCTGGGCGTGGCGCCCCCAAACTTCCATGGAACCGAGATGTTCTATTGGCCCGAGGTTTGGCTGCCCATGATGATGGAGGCGCAAGTGGAAGTGGGCAACCCTTGGCTCGATGAACGATCAACCTGGAACACCATGATGTTCGGCAGGCTGAGGTCTGGAGTCACCAGGGCGCAAGCGACAGACGACCTGAATCGGATTGCCGGCGATCTGGCGCGCCAATATCCCCTCGTCGATAAAGACATGCATCTGCGTCTGGCGGAACTGGGCTTCATGGGCAGCAGCTTGCGCGAACCGGTCAAAGCCTTCACGGGCGGTGTATTGTTATTGGCCAGTCTTGTTCTGCTCACTGCTTGCTCGAATCTAGCTGGCCTCATGCTCGCTCGTGTCACCGACAGGCAACGTGAACTCGCCATTCGCTCTTCTATAGGCGCCGGCCGTCTACGCATCGTCAGCCAGTTGCTGACCGAATCTCTTGTATTGGCCGCTCTGGGCGGATTAGCGGGCTGTGTGCTGGCCACTGCGGCCTGCAAACTATTTAGCGATTGGCGTGCGCCGTTCGATTTCCCGGTGGAGTTTGCGGTCAGCATAGACTGGCGAATATTGGCCTTTGCGGCGGCCGCTACTCTAGTCACGGGCTTGCTGTTTGGTTTAGGTCCCGCTCTTCGCTCGTCGCGAACAGACTTGAACCCGCTGCTGAAAGGCAGTTCCGGTGTGGCTCCATTCAAGACCAGACATCGCGTCGCCATGCGTGATCTTCTACTGGTGGGGCAAGTGGCGGTTTGTTTTGTGCTGGTGTTCGGTTGCATCCTCTCGTTGCAAGGTTTACAGCGGGCCATTACGCTGCCGCTCGGATTCGATCCACAGAATGTCACCACTGCGGCCGTCGAACTGGGATCGGCCGGCTATAGCGAAGCGCAAGGCAAGCTCTTCCAACGGCATCTTGCCGATGACATACGGACATTGCCCGGAGTCGCTTCGGCAGCGTACGCGAACTCTTTGCCTCTCAGCATCGATCAGTCGACCACAACGGTCGAAAGCACGGACAATCCCGACAAAACCGGCCGGCAACGGGCGCAAGCCAACTGGTACAACGTGTCTCCAGGTTTCCTCGAAACGCTGCGAGTTCGGCTGTTGCGCGGACGCGACTTCAACGAACACGATAGCGAGCACGCGCCGCTGGTCGCCATCGTAAACCAGACTTTCGCCCGCCGGATTTTCAAAACGAATGACCCAATCGGCAAGACTTTCCGCTATGGGCCGCAATCGCCGCCTATCCAAGTCATCGGCTTGGTGCAGGATGGCAAATACGTCAGCCTGACAGAAGCACCGGATTCCGTTGTGTTTCGCTGTATCCTCCAAGACTACAATCCGACAACGACCGTGGCCGTCCGGTCACTCACGCCCGTCACTGCCATGCTGCCGCAGATCAGAAAGCGGATTAAATCCCTTGATCCCAAATTGCCCGTTTACGCCACTGGGAGTTTGCAGAATATGCTCGGCTTCGCTATGTTTCCCATGCACGCCGCAGCCATTGCGCTGAGTGCCTTTGGCGCCTTGGCATTGTTGCTGACTGCCACTGGGATTTATGGTTTGGTGGATTATTCGGTCGCGCGGCGCACTCGCGAATTCGGCATCCGCATCGCAGTCGGTGCACGCACTTCCGAACTGCTGCGACTGATGCTGGGCCGGTTGATGCTTCTGGTTTCAGCAGGTCTCGCTCTCGGCGTGATCCTGGCATTTGCCGCTGGACCAGCCCTCAGCGCCATTATCTACTCGACCTCTCCCCGCGACCCCATCCTCTTATTCGCGGTCTTACTTGCTCTGTTGGCCGCCGCCATTCTTTCCTTCTGGAAGCCCGTATTGCGGGGATTGCACGTCGATCCTGTCAACGCGCTGCGCTGCGAATGAAGCCACTCGGCGTTTAGGAATTCAGCATCAATTCACCATTTCGTAACATAAATGTAACGATCACTCGATTACTCTGAGTTGTAACGATTTCTCAATGGGGAGTTCATGCGCAAAATAGCACTGATTGAGGACGATGCCGATCTGTTCACGCTGGTCAAGTATAACCTTGAAAAAGAAGGGTTTACAGTCGTCGGTGCCAACACGGGCCGCGGTGTGATGGACCTCTTCCGCCGCGAAAAGCCTGACCTGATTCTGTTGGACATCATGCTGCCTGATTCAGACGGCCTGGAGATCTGCAAAAGCATTCGCCAGAATCCAGAACTCGTCCATGTCCCGGTGATTTTCCTTACTGCCCGCGCGTCGGAAACAGATCGAATCGTAGGGCTGGAACTGGGCGCCAACGACTACATTGTGAAGCCATTTTTCGTGCGCGAGTTGATCGCCCGCATCAAAATTCAGTTCCGCAGTCAGGTGAGCACTACCCGCGTCCTCAAGGCGGCCACGCTGGAACTGGATCGCAGCAGCTGCGAAGTGCGGCTCGACGGAGCGCTGCTCACGTTGACCGCCACTGAGTTTCGATTGCTCGAGTTTTTGATGAACCGGCCGGGCGTCGTGTTCAGCCGCGAGCAGCTGCTCGATGCGGTCTGGGGACATGATCGCGCCGTTACTGATCGCACGGTCGATGTGTATATTCTGCGTCTGCGCCAGAAGATTGAGGCCGACCCGGCGAATCCTATGTTGATCCGTTCCGTGCGCGGATTCGGCTACAGCTTTAGCAATTCCGTGCAGCCGCAAGAAGAAGCAGTCGAAACACGCACCGCAATAGCCAAATAAGAATCAATGCTAGCCGAGCCGCGACAGAATGGAGCGGTAACGTCAGACCCCGGACCCGGTATCGCCCCACGGGACATCAAGGGCGCCAGCCCTTGGCTAGTTAGCGAACTATTCACATAGACCTAACGCAATGTTCACCTCGGCTAGCGACGCTGTTAGTATATGGAAACTAAACAGCACCCGTTTGAAGTCTCGGCTTCATCTCTGCTACCGGGACCGCTGAAACACTTAGCCCGGCCATTAGATCCTGCGATTCTCAAACTCTTTGTTCCCGGCGAACTCATTCGCAGTTACTCGGCCTCGCGCCTCGATGGCCAAACGGCCGCCCAATTTGTCGGCCGCATGTTGGGCCAGTTAAACATCGGTTATGCGATCCCGCCCAGCGATCTCAGCCGCATTCCCACGTCCGGTTCCACACTGGTGGTTGCCAACCATCCGTTTGGAATCTTGGAGGGCCTAATTCTGGTCGACCTCCTCGAAAATATTCGACCGGATTTCCGGATCGTTGCCAACGGAATTCTCGCCACCACACCAGCCCTTCACGAAAAAGTCTTCTTTGTAAATCCGTTTGAAGACGCCTCCGTCACGGAAAACGGCCGCAGTTTGCGCGCCTCCCTCGAATGGCTGCGGGCGGGCGGCATGCTCGTCATGTTCCCGGCCGGCGAGGTCTCTTGTCTCAACTGGGGAGAGTCGGCCGTAACCGATCCCTTATGGAATAGCGCGTCTGCGCGTTTTGCGCGTAAAATCGGTTGTCCCACAGTCCCGCTATTTTTCGAAGGCGCAAACAGCTTGCCCTTTCAAATGCTCGGCGCCATTCATCCGCGCCTGCGAACGCTCAATCTCGCGCACGAGCTCGTCAACAAACGCAGTCACACAATACAGGTTCGTGTCGGCACGCCCATTCCGGCGGCGGTTCTCAAGAGTTGCCCCGATGCCGAAGCAGCCACCGCTTACTTGCGCGCGCGAACCTACTTGTTGTCGAGCCGTTTTGCACGGCATCCCTTCGTTCTCAAATTTCCCAAGCGCCGCAACAAGCCCGTATCGGCCCCGTTTTCCGCCGAAGCCGTCTCGCGCGAAGTGGATCGCCTTCCCCCTGACAGAACTCTAGCGTCCAACGGCGAATTCAAAGTGGTGCTCGCGTCCGCCCACGAAATTCCTCATCTTTTGAACGAAATTGGCCGCTGCCGCGAACTGACTTACCGCGCGGTAGGCGAAGGGACGGGCCAAGCACTCGACCTCGATCGTTTTGATTCTTACTATCAGCACCTGGTTTTGTGGCACATCGCCGACCATCGCCTGGCGGGCGCATACCGCTTAGCCGCCACCAAGGATATTCTGCCTTCCCGTGGCATCGAAGGTCTCTACTCCAGCACACTTTTTCATTACCAGCCCGAATTTTTCGAGCGCATTGGAGCCGCCATCGAACTGGGCCGCTCATTCGTTTGTCCCGAATACCAAAAACTCTACTCGCCTCTGCTCCTCCTGTGGAAAGCGATTGCCGCCTATGTGCAGACACGTCCCGAATGCGCCGTCCTTTTCGGTGCCGTCAGTATCAGCGGCGACTACCACGCCCTTTCACGACGGCTCATGGTCGACTATCTGAAAGGCCATCTTGCCACTGAGTTGGTTCGCTTGGTGCGGCCTCGCCGCGGCTATCGGCGACGTCCACTCATACCGAAGCCAGTAAAATCGCTCGCTCGCTTAATCCGCTCGGTCGACGAACTCTCTGCCTCCGTACAGGATCTCGAATTAGACGGCAAAGGCGTGCCGGTTCTCATTCGCCAGTACATGAAAGTCGGCGGCCAGTTCCTGGGCTTTAATGTCGATCCGCACTTTTCGCATGCGCTCGACGCCCTGGTCTTGGCCGACCTACGCTTAGCCGCTGCGCCCATGCTCGAACGCCTCATGGGGCGCGCCGGCGCGCAGACCTTCCGCTCCAGGCACGTATCGATTTAATCCCGCCCAGCAATAACCTCTCCGCCCGCTGTAATAAACTCTGGGAGGTGCTACTTTCCCTCAGAGAAATTCAGAAGAGCTTCGGCGGCGTGCAAGCGTTGCGCGCTGGCAACCTGGATGTTGCCGAAGGTGAGGTTCACCTGCTCATGGGTGAAAATGGCGCAGGCAAGTCTACCCTTATGAAGATCGTCGCGGGCATGTATACGCGCGACGGCGGTGAGATGCTCTGGCGCGGTCAGCCCGTCTCCTTCACCAATCCCTCGGAGGCCTCGGCCATCGGCGTTGCCATGGTCCACCAGGAATCGCTTCTTGCGCCGCATCTGAGCGTGGCCGAAAATATTTTTCTGGGCCGCGAAAGCTCTTCTAAATTGGGTTGGGTCGATCGCCGCGCCATTGTCGACAAAGCCACGCACGTCATCGCCGAACATGGCTTTCGCCTCAACCCGCAAATGCGCGTTTCCAAGCTCAGCCCTGCCGGCAAACAACTGGTCGAAATCTGCCGCGCGCTCGCCCAAGGGTCAAGCCTGCTCATTTTCGACGAGCCTACTTCTTCGCTCTCCGACGCCGAATCCAACGAGGTGTTCCGCATCGTCCGCCAGCTTTGCGAACGCAAATTAGGCGTCATTTATATCACTCACCGGCTGGAGGAATTACGTTCTATCGGCGATCGCGTCACCATCCTCCGTGATGGCGCTACTGTGCATACCGGCCCTCTCAAAGATCTTTCGCGCGATCAACTCATCCAGCACATGGTTGGCCGCTCGGTCAATGCGATTTATCATCGTGAACCCGTTCCTCCCGGCGACGTGTTACTACGCGTGAACAATCTTTGCCGCGGGCTCCTTCACAATATTTCCTTCCAACTGCGCGCCGGCGAAATTGTCGGACTCGGCGGACTCATGGGCGCGGGCCGCACCGAACTCTGCCGCGTGCTTTTCGGTTTAGATCCTGCCGAAAGCGGCACGGTTGAAATTGCCGGCCGTTTGGTCACGCCGAAGAATCCGCGTCAGGCGGTTGCCTCCGGTGTCGCGCTGATTCCGGAAGATCGCCAAATCAATGGCCTTGCGCTCAAGCTCCCCATCGCTTTCAATATCACCATGCCTGATTTGGGCCGCGTTTCCAGCCTCGGTGTAGTGAATAAGTCTTCTGAAACCGCTCTCGCCGAGGACTACCGCCAGCGACTTCGCATCAAATGCCAATCGGCGCGCCAGTTGGCTGGCCGTCTCAGCGGCGGCAATCAGCAGAAAATCGTCATTGCCAAGTGGGTCGCCCGTGGCGCGCGCATCTTTCTATTCGATGAACCCACGCGTGGCATCGATGTCGCGGCGAAGCAGGAGGTCTTCGAAGAAATGGACCGCCTCGCCAAATCCGGAGCGGCGATCCTGATGGTCAGTTCCGAACTACCCGAACTCGTCCAAGTGGCTGACCGCATCCTCGTCATGGCCCATGGCCGCCTCACCGGTGAACTGCCCGGCAAAACATCGCAAGAAGAAATCATGCGCCTGGCTACTCCCGCCAGCGCCGTTCTCACGGAGACCGAATAAGTGAACCGACTGCAACGTCTGCTGCCCTTTGTCACTCTCATTACCTTGGCTGTTGCTCTCACCATCGCGACGCCGCATTTTTTCACTGCCATCAATTTGGCGAGCGTGGCAAGGCAAACCGCCGTTATCAATCTGATGGCGCTAGGCATGACGCTTGTCATTATTACGGGCGGCATCGATCTTTCCGTGGGCTCTAGTCTAGCCTTAGCCGGGCTCTTCGGAACCATGGCCATTAAAGCGGGTTGGCCAATCCCTGTTTCCATCTTCATCGGCATTGGCGTTGGCTTGCTGTGCGGTCTGTTGAACGGCTTGATGATCACGCAGCTTCGCATCAACCCGTTCATTGTCACGCTCGGCACGCTCGAAGCCTACCGAGGCTTGGCTCTTGTCAAATCGAAAGGCCTGCCGGTTCACGAGATTCCCGACGCCTTTTCTTTCCTGGGTGACGGCAACCTCCTCGGCATCCCATTCTCTTTGTGGGTACTCGCCGCTTGCGCCTTGTTAATGCACTTCGTCCTCGAGCACACTAAATTGGGCCGCTATGCGTTTGCCATTGGCAGCAATCAGAGCGCGGCCTACTACGCCGGCGTGCCCATCAAGTTTCACCTGGTTTCCGTCTATGCCATTGCCGGATTGCTGGCGGGTTTGGCGGGCATGGTGGAGGCTTCGCGCCTCATGACAGGCCAGCCCACTGCCGGCCAAGGGTATGAACTGCAAGCCATTGCCGCGGTAGTCATCGGCGGCGGCCGTTTGCAAGGCGGGGAAGGCAGCGTCGTCGGCACGCTCATCGGTGCTTTCATTATCGGTTTACTTTCCAACGGCAGTGATCTTCTGGGAATCAATCCCTATTGGCAACAAGTCACCATTGGTGTCGTCATCATTGCCGCCGTCGGCTTCGATGAACTCCGCAAACGCAAGTTCGCGGCTGCGTAAGCATAGCGTGTGAATCGGCGAATACATGCTAGTTTAGTGAGTGGAGGAATGGGTGAGTGGTTGAAACCGGCGGTCTTGAAAACCGTTTGCGTCGAAAGGTGCACGGGGGTTCGAATCCCTCTTCCTCCGCCAGTTCTACATAATCCGCCCCTTCGGCTGCTCTCCCACCTTCCCCTTCAGCGGAAACGCCTGCGAAAGGTAATATCCCAAAGCATCGCTCGTATGCGTCCGCGCCTTGTCCGACTTATTCAGTTCGCTCGTCGGCGCCCCCGTCGCGTCCACCGCCCACGTAACCTGTTCCAGGTCTTTGATCAGTTCCCCGCAGCGCGGGTCAATCAAAACGCGTGTTTCGTCCATCAGATTGCGCAACCGGCTATTCACGCAATTGATCCGGTCACGCACCCCCGGGTTCACTGACGCCGTGTAGTGCGCCGGCTCAAACGTTCCTCTCCAGTTTCCAAAAAACTCCCGGATGATCGCCCAATCCGTCGACACCCCCGCCGTCCGCCGCTGGTTCCCGCTCGCATCCCCATACACCTGCACCGTGAGCGGACGCTGATAAAACGGCACCTGCGCATTGTGCACCAACGCTCGCTTTAGAAACGCCTGGCACGCCGCCTCCGTATTCGCTTCCGGCTTGATCACGATTTCTTCCAGCACGTGGACCATCTCTTCCACTCGCTGCATCAGCAGCATACACATCGGGTTCACATTGAAATCAATCGACCAAACCAGCGGCCGCATCACGTCAAAGCTCACCGGCCCAACATGCACCGCCCGGTCAAATGCATAGTACGCCCGATTCCGCCCCGTCGCCGTGAATTCCGCTTCGAACTCCTGACGGAACGAATCCGGGTCCAATTGCCGCCCCGCTCCTGCCAACTCACCGGCATGCACTAACCCGCCTTGCGCTGTCGTGAATTGGAACGACTCCCAGTCGGGATCGGTCTTCGCATACTCGAAGTGATCGTAGAAATGATTGCGCCCTTGCGGAGTCCCTATAAACAGTGCCCGTCCTTGCCGGTCCGCCAGCGCCGGCCGGAAGACTTCATTCCAAGCTTCCGGACGCAACGCCGCGAACTCATCCAGCACCAGGAAATCGATCCCCTCGCCGCGCAGCGTATCCGGCTTGAACGCCCCGCTCACCACGATCGTCGAGCCCCATGTAAGATCAATCCGCAGCTCCGTCTCGTTCGGCCGCTTCGCCCACCATCGGCGCGTCATCGCTTTCAGCCGGTCCCAAGCGATCCGTTTCGACTGCTGATCGTTCGGACCCACATACCAAACCAACCGCCCCTGGCCCCGCGCCGCCTGTACCATTTCCGCCAGCGCTAGATGTGTCTTGCCAAAGCGCCGCCCCGCCACCAACACCCGAAACCGCGCATTCGAGCGATAGACCTCCCATTGGCGTTCATGCAGCGTAATTTTCGAAGGATCGAAAGCTTCTTCCACGTCCGAAGGTTAGAATCTCGCCGTTCAGACCACCTGTCCCCAAATGGCCTAAGTCATTGAAAAGAAAACCAAATAATTCTTTTCAAAAATCGGTGACGAGCCGTAAATGGACTGAAGCTGACCCAAAACTCCAGCGTCGTTCCAAAATACCGCCCAAGCCGCCACGCCACATCGGCCGTAAGCCCAATAATCCCCTTCAGAGCAATTCTGCTAGCGACTCAGTCGAGATTGAACGCATCTGCGCCACCTCCGTTAGGACAGCATGAAGTGTGCCGGTCTTCAGCGGATTGTGCAGGGGAACCGTCAGTTGGTGAACCGGAGGGCCATCATGGCGTAGCCGGACATGGCTACCTTTTTGCCGAACGACTTCGTATCCCAATCTCTGGAGCACCCGGATCAAACAATCCCCGGAAACGCCCCTCGGCAGTTTCATGCTGCTTCAACTGGAATCAACTCATCTTTGACGTAGTGCAACTGCACCAAACGAGGCCGCAAGGAACTAGCTTCGAAGTGGAGCGAGGTGGCATCCAGAACGTTCTGCCGCAATTCCTCCCAAGTATCCGCCTCCGTGAAAATCGAGTGGCCTAAGGCGCGGGCGCAATACCCGCCTTCTTCCGCATCGCGAATTTCGAATATCAACTCCATTCCCTTAGAATACCGGAAGTAACCCGTCGCGGCCATTTTCCTCAACCCACCACCGCGCGCCACCGCCCTCCGCGCCCCCCGCCAAACGGCCTTTCTTCGACAAGACCGCGCGATAATAGTATTGCGTGGCTACAACTGTCCACATGAGCGAATCCCGATCTCTCCGCATATATAACCCGGATTAGAACGGGACTGAAACTTGATTGCGCTCATAGCTGTTTACGCTGAATTCCCCGATTAGAAGGGGGCGAAAAGAAGTGTTGTCATACGCCGAACAATTCGCGCAACTCACAGATAAGCCAGAACCGCGACCGTATCAGAGAAAACTAGCAGCACATCTCCTCAGCCGCCGCCATATTGTAGTGCGCGCCCCCACGGGTGCCGGTAAAACCCTATCCGTCCTGGCCCCGTTTATCCTCCTCCGCGAACAAATCAAAGTCGCAGGACTGATCTACGTCCTGCCCCTTCGGACATTGGTCGAGGCCATCTCCGAAGAAGCGTGCCTCCTTGCCGAGCCACGCGGACTTAGGGTCGCTGTCCAAACCGGGGAGCGAGCCGATGCCGAATTCTTCCACGACGCCGACATCATAGTCACAACGTTCGACCAGCTTTTGAGCGGCCTGCTCTGCGAACCTTACGGCCTCTCAAGTAAACTTTGGAATATCAATGCTGCCGCCATCGCAGGCAAAATGATCGTCTTTGACGAATTCCACCTAATGGAGCCGGACAGGGCATTCGCATCGGCGTTATTCGGAGTAAAGCTATTCAAAGACCTTTGTGTCAGCGTCTGGATGACCGCAACCGCTACCTCTCCTTTGGTCAAGCTAATTCGCACTACACTCGACGCGGAGGAAGTTACGCTTTCCACGAGCGAACAGGCTACCCTCTTCGAAGGCAACGGAATCAGCCGGCGAATCCGAACCCACTGGCAAGAAACTCTGACCCCCGAACACGTTCTCCAGCATCAGGGGCGCAAAGTCCTCGTTGTTGTTAATACTGTGCGCCGCGCGCAGGACCTATTTACCCAACTAAAAGACAAACGCCCCACACTGCTCCTACACTCGCGTTTCTTTTCCGACGACCGTCGCGAGAAACAGCGTATCCTAAAGGACTCAGACCTAACTATTGCCACGCAAGTGATCGAAGCTGGCGTCGACATCAGCTCGGACGTCCTCCTCACCGAGGCCGCGCCCGTTAACGCTTTAGTCCAACGCGCCGGCCGCTGTGCTCGATTCAAGAACGAGTCCGGGATCATACATATCTACGGCGCGCCGTCGCCAACACCTTATACAAAGGCCCAAATCAGAGCGGCACAAGACATCGTCGAAGACACTGATTCCGCCAACCCGGAAACCTGCCGTAAGTGGGTGGAAAAAGCCCACGCTGAGGAAGACCGGCAGGCCCTGATAGGTTTCCGCGATCTACAGCGAAAGAGAGAACAATTCGTTAAGAACAAGGTTACTGGAGAAGAGCAGCAGGCAGGCGTCGCTTCATTCATCCGCCCCGATGAAGACACAGTAAGAGTTTTCGTTCTGTCCGATCCCTCATCCGCAAAGCCAAAAGAAAGACAAGCAATCCAGCTCCGGCGTTCGGCCGTTCGCCAATACCAAACGCGGGCATGGGTATTCAAAGACGACGAGTGGCTGCAGGGAGGCGACACAAAAGCAGCGTACGCAGTAGCGCTACCTCCGTCCATCGCCCGCTACACAAAGGAAGAAGGGCTGAGACTCGGAGCGTCCGGAAACATCGAGTCGCCGCCAAAGGCCGCAAAGCCCCGCCCCGGGTGGGGCACACTCGCTGTCGAGCATTGGCCCGCACACACTGAGAACGTCATAAAGCACTCTCTCGACCGTATGGGAAAAGAAGGCCTGCCCGAGAGCTTCGCAGATTTAGTTACTTGGGCTGCCAAACTCCACGACGTTGGCAAACTTCAGCGCCCCTGGCAGTCATGGGCGCTCGAACGCCAAGCAAAACGTGGGAAGCCCGAACACCGCGCGCTCGCCCACACAGACTATGACTGGAAACTGGATCGTGGTGAGCCCCCGCCGCACCACGCCGCCGCCAGCGCGCTCTACGGCAAACACTACCTTGATGAGCTCCCCGAACGAGATCGAACATCAATATTACTCTCCGTTTTGGCGCACCACGGCGGAAGTATAAAAGGTGCCGAACCAGCAGATAGACTCCACCCTAACGCTGAAGACGCCCTTGGACAAGTTGGCCTTCACTTACCCAAACCCATAAGTCATCTAGACTTCAGGTCCAACGAGCGTGCTACCATCGCATTGTCTTTCTACGATGTTTGGCCCCTCACCGCCATCCTAAGTAGGATACTTCGGCTTTCAGACCAGAAGGCCACAGCCGAATCAGGGTATGACGAACCTTAGATTTCGCAAGGTAAACGGCAGCCACGCCGACGTACTCGCCGCTGCGGGGGCAGCAGACCTTCTCCACGATCTCAACCCAATCTTCGTAGATCACGGTAACGAGATCGAATTGAAAATCAAACGCGAGGTGAACTCTGCCGACCTCGCGAACACGGGGCCCGGTTTCAAATACCTCAAGGCCGGTGCCTCGGAAGGTGGCGAAGACGAAGACAACCCCAAAAAGAAAGCAACCAAAAAAGTTCCCGACGCAGTGCCGCCATCAATGGTGTTCGACTACAACTCCGAAAACGAAAAATATAAACGCCAAATGGCGGCGAAGGCGTCGAAAGATCCAGACATTCTAGAAAGCGCGCAGCTGGATAAACCAGATCCCGACTTTCGCACCTACCGCATCGTCAAAGCCCTTCAGGCCGAGTCTGGACTCAATAAATTTGTTGAACAATTCTGCTCTTTGACGCCTGAAAAGCGTGAATCCGCGATACTGAAGAGCTTGAATGGAAGCTCCGACTTTTTTTTCGAATCGCCCCTAGTTCAACTCTTCAACCCGCAGGCGGCCAAAGGTTACGCGCTGCTAAAACCAACTGGGACGGACCGAAACGACAAAACAAAAGAAAAATGGGCGGAGCCATTCTTTGAATGGCTTCGCTATCGCGGATTCTTCGCTGGGTCGGCAGGTTGGTTCCTTGGCAATAAAGGTGAACATGTCCGGGTCTATACACCCATCCCAAAGCACATGCCATTCAGCCTCTACAGCGACGTCACGGCGCACTTTCGGTCCGAGTCACTCGCTGGCTCCGCCCCTAAAATGGACTGCCTCGGAGCGTTGCGGCTAACCCGAATTCTTATCGAGCGCTCGACAGCTTTCGCTCCGCCGTCGCAACTGATCTCCGGCATCTGGGTCACGCACTACCAATCCCTTGGGCAGGTCCGTGCCGTCACCGCAACTGATCAAGTGGCAATCCCACGATGGCTCGACCTCAAGTCCAAACCAGACGCCGTCCTCTGGCTTGAGATCCTGGAAGAACACGACAAGATTCTTCGCCGGCTCGACGACGATATCTCGGAAGAACTTGGGCTGCTCAAACAATACAGATGTTTTCTACAAGGCCGCGAGCGCGAGGCGACCATCGAACTCGCGGAGTTTCTCGCTGCCTACGGGAATCACATCTTCCGGCTGCGCGGCCAAGGTAAGTGGCTGCTGCCGCAGTTCACGCGCGAAAAAGTGGAGGCAATCTTGCAAGCCAGCTACAAAGAAATACTCGAAAATCCAGGATTCCGCGCAATCGCGGACGCCATAAGATCCGCAACAGTGAGCGCCCAGGTCTCCAAGAAGAGAGGCAGCGACTACCGCGAAATCCAGTACGGGGCCCTACCCGAACTGCGGCGAAAAATAGCCGAAGGCCGCGACGATTTCATGCAAGCGGTTTCCGAATTCGTCTCTAGTTTCAACACCGAGAGCGCTCGCCGTTACGAACAAGGGAAGTCCGGCTATCGCATTTCCCAAGACGACTTCGCCGCGTTCGCACACCTGCTCGATGAAAATCCCAGTTGGGAGACGATCGGAACGCTCCTGTGTGCTATGGCGACCTGCAAGCTTGGTAAAGACAAAGAGGAAGCACCCGAATGATACATTCGCTCTCATTATGCGCCGAGGTCGTACTCGACCTCCATAACCTCAACAGCGAGGGCACGGAAGGGAACCAGCAGCAAACCCGCATGGTCCACATCGTCGACAAAGACGGTAAGCGGCATGTCGTTAACGCTATTTCCGGCGACATGCTTAAACACATATTCGTCGAGCATCTGACACCGTTGCTGGAAGAGGCGGGTCAAAACCTTTCCGCAGGCGCGAAAGTGTTCAGCCCCGACCGTGTCATTACCGATCCAGCCTTCAAAAATGCGGTCAAAGGCAAGAAGCAGGGCTCGGCAATCCAAGAAGAGATGCTGAAGCTTTGCGCGGTCACTGACATCGCCGGCACGCTCCTTACGGAGGGGAACTCAGTAGCGCGCAAATCGTGTGCCGAGTTCGGCTGGGTCGTCGGATTGCCCCTGAAGAGCTTATCCGAACAGTATTTCCACGTCAAATATGACCCCGATACCCGTGCTAAGTCCGCCGGACAAGATGACAAAGGCGAGGGAACCGTTGCAGGCCGTCAGGCAATCTTCCACCGGCCAGCGAATTCCGGGGTCTACGCTCTCGTCTGCCATCTTGAACTCTCTCGAATCGGAATTAATGACATCACACGCAAAGAGGCCATTTCAAGCGATGACCGCAAAAAGCGCCAGCGCGCCGCGATTCAAGCACTCCTTTCGACCTTGATCAAGCCATCTGGCGCCCAGCGAAACACCCAGAATCCCCACATCGTCGACTGTCGCGGCATGATCTCCACCTCGACATCACATCTTCCGGCGCCCACCGTCAGCCCACTCTGCGCCGAGTATTGCGACCAAATGGAGAGAATCACCGCTACCTTGAACAAGCTGTCGCCAAAGTCAGTCGCCGCAAAATCGTTTAACAGCTTGGCCGCAGGCGTTGCAATCCTGGAAGAAATATCCTCCGAGGTCTAAATGTCCTGGCTAGTCTTTCGATATCAGCCTACATCACTATTTTCCCTAAAACCGGCTCGCGCAACGTCGACAGTCGGCAAAAGCCTCCTTGTTCCGACTCCATACGCAATAAAGATGGCATTCCTCGATGCTGGCCTAAGCAAAGGTCTAGTTCGTGACCCCGACGCCTTCGTAAAGGCACTGAGTAATACTGCGGTACACATCGGCGTCCCCGATGAAGCATGTGTCACGGGAACAATCCAGAAAATCCGCCAAGAGCCGAAGAAGCGGTCCCCAGAACAACCTTACATTTCAAACATTGCCATGCGCGAAATTGTTTTCCTTCGGGGCACCCTCCTAATAGCCTTCGATTCCGGCTTCTGTCCTGTTGAAGTCAAGGCTATCGCACCCATGATTAACTATTTTGGCAAGCGTGGCAGCTTTTTCCAATTTGAAGACTTCGACGATCGCCTTCATCTCGACAACACATTCACCCAAGTGATTGCACAACTCGAGCAAATTCCATCCCGGTGCCACCTTGCAACCCTTGATGATTTCGGCCCGGAAGCAAACTTCGATGCGCTCAACAGCTTCAGCGAAACTCCAATAAAGCGCGGAAGGCATCGCACTTGGATCGAATCAACAGTACCCCTTGGTGTCCACAACGTTGGCCCCGGATTCGTTCATTATAGGAGATAAGCCATGGGCCTTCCCGCCCTTCTAGACCCGCTCCGGACCCTCCGCAAACCCCCCGCCTCCGCCCAATTCAACTGGATCACCGGCCATCTCGACATCCCTCCCGAACAACTCATCCTCCCCCTGCCACCGCCCGACCCAGACGCCGATATCCTCCTCCCCAAAGACGACGCCGTCACCCTTCTCGCCACCGAAAACGGCACCCAGCTCTTTATCTCCGGCTTCGGCCTCTTCGTCGGCAAGAAAAGCGAGCGCGTAGTCGTTCGCAAGGATAAAGCCATCTGCGCCCAGGTCCCCCTGCTCCGCCTCCAGGAAATCATCATCGCCTCCCGCGGCGTCAGCTTCTCGTCCGACCTCATCGAAGAGCTCTGCGAACGCGGCATCCGCGTCGCCTTTCTCTCCGCCGGCGGCAAACCCTTCGCCCTCGTCACATCTCCCATGCTCACCGCCACCGTCGAAACCCGCCGCGCTCAAATGGAATCCTACAACGACACCCGTGGTGCCGACCTTTGCCGCTGGATCGTCGCCGGCAAACTCCACAACCAGGAAAAGCTCATGCGCTACTTCGCCAAAAGCCGCAACGGCGACCGCCGCGACTCCCTCGAAACAGCCGCCAAGGCCCTCCGCAAGCTCCGCCGCTCCGCCCACCGCAGCGTCACCGAGCTNNCCAGCCCCGGCCATGTCCGCAACGAACTCATGGGCTTTGAAGGCACCGGCGGCCGCATGTATTGGAAGGAAATTCAGAACATGCTCCCCGACGCTCTCAATTTCACCGGTCGCACTCACCAAGGCGCATCCGATGCCGTCAACGCCGCCCTCAACTACGGCTATGGAATCCTAACCTCCCACGTCTGGGGCGCCGTCATGAACGCTGGTCTCGAACCCTTCGCAGGCTTCCTCCACGTCGACCGCTCAGGCAAGCCCTCCCTCGTCCTCGACCTCATCGAAGAGTTCCGCCAGCCCGTCGTCGACCGTGCCATCTTCTCCTGGCTCAATAAAGGCGGCGAACTCACACTCATAAAAGGTATGCTCGACGGCCAATCCCGCGAAGAAGTCGCTTCCCGTGTGCTCTTGCGCCTGAACGCTACCGAACAGCATCGCGGCAAACAGCACCAGATCCGCTCCATCGTCCAAATGCAAGCACGTCTCGCCGCCAGCGCCGTCCGCGGCCTTCGCCCCTACCGCTCCTTCTCATTCAAATGGTGAAACGGCGACACAATGCCACGCAAAAACCGCTACACCGGCGTCCTAAAACCGCGAGCTGTCGGCCGTGGAAGTCCCGAAGTCTCCTGCTTTCTCATTTACGACATCGAAGACGACAAACTCCGCACGCGCGCCGCCGATATCTGCCTCAACTACGGCCTCGCCCGCATCCAGTTCAGCGCCTTCTTCGGCAAGCTGAACCGTAATCTCCGCCAGGAACTCTGTCTGCGCCTGCAGCGCGAATTCGGCACAAAGTCCGCGAGAGTCAGAATCATTCCCGTCTGTCAGCAAGATCTAAAGGATATGTGGGTCCTCGACCAATACCGCCCCGAGCAACCTCCTGAACCCGGCGACGACGAAGGCCGACCCAAACCAGAAAAGCCCCGCCTCCGAATACTCGCGGAGGACGCATGAATGACCGAAGGAAAAGGGGACACCCCGGGCTTCTGAGACCATTCCCCCAAAAGTTAATTCGGCAGGCGTGCCCCCTCTTTTCTGCTTCCCCTTTAAACCACCTATGGATCTCATCCGAGTCACCGATCTTAAGCAGTGGGCTTACTGCCAGCGCATCGTTTACTATCACCGCGTCATGCCCGCCGTTGGCAAGCCGACCTTCAAGATGCGCGAAGCCATCGCCGCCCAGGACTTAATCGAAAGCCTAGAAATGCGCCGCAGCCTCCAAGCCTACGGCCTCGAATTCGCCCAGCGCCATTTCGGCGTTCGGCTCACCAACAACGACCTGGGTCTTTCCGCCAAGACAGATTTACTCCTCGAAACACCCGATCGCGTGGCCGTCGTCGATTTCAAACTCACTGCCGGCGACGTGGGCGATAATCACAGAATGCAATTGGCCGGTTATTCCATGTTGGCCGAAGCCGCCTACAATCGCCCCGCTCCGGTGGCGTTCCTCTTCCGTATTCCCGACAACCGCGTATTCCCAATCGAAATTACGACCGACCTCCGAACGGCGGTCACCAAAGCCATCACCGACATCCGCTGCATGGCCGACCGACAACTCTGCCCACNNCACCCCCAACCCTAGTGCGCGGGCGCTGCCTAGAGTGCGAATTCGCCAACTACTGCGCCGACATATGGTGAGCCAAAGTTCGCAGATTGCCCCCCCTTTTGACGAAATCACTCAAACTGCGCGATTTCGCCGCCGCCACCCTCAAAAAAGGGGTGTATATTATTGAAGTTAGCGAGCCGAAACAATGAGTGCCCCGAT
>PMSX01000303.1 GCA_003167495.1 Bryobacterales bacterium
GGGTACAACTTTTGTACGGTGTAAGGTGCCTAACAGCAATTCGGATTACTCGCGTCGTCTTGCTCGGGCGCACCCCTCCGCAGCATCGAAAGCCCTGACCAGGGCCTTCTGGAGGCTGCTTTCACGGGCGTTGAAACGCTGACTTGCCGCCGTGGGGAATCCATTGCGAAACTGCTACTACCATGCAGCCTAACTTGGTCTTGGCCGATGGGCGCACCCTGAACAAGTCGGGTCGGGAACGATCCGAATGTCGAGCGCTATAATCCCGATCTGTGGACTGAACAAAGGGCATTGAAGTTCTATCCTTTAATTACTTAGCCTAATCCTCTACGTTCAGCTGTTGCAAAAATCGCGGACGTGACGGATGGACGTTCCTGCGGGAGTCTGCCGGCCACATCCCCTTCTTTACGGACGGGGCCAGCACGAACACCGTCCCGTAACCGGCGTTGCCGTTATCGGCGTTCCCCCCGGAGGATGCCGTGCCATATAGGTTGCCAGCGGGATCGAACATCGGTGTCGCGAACGGATTGGCTCCGTCGTTTCCTCCCGTGAAGTTGTGGAGGGCGCTTTCGGTGTACCCGCCGTTTCCGTTGGGCGTTAGCTTGTAGACAACCCCGACGTTATAGAGACCACCCTGGTAGGTGGTTCCATAGATACTGCCCACAGCATCGAAGATGATTCCATCCTGCGGCAGGGAGCCGTCGGTCTGATTGAAGCGGTGCAGGATCGTTTCCGTCCAGCCACCGGCGGAGGGCTTCAACTCGAACACCGTTCCGTCCGATCCGGTTCCGCCGCCCTGTTGAGTGACGCCATACAAATTGCCCGACGCACGACAGGTACACCTTTGCGGCATTTTGCGTGGCGTTGTTCTTTTTTGTTTTTCAGAGGGCGCAACGCTGAACCGCTCAACAGTAACAACTCAGCGTCGGTGACGAACCGGCCATCGCATCTTGCTAAGAGCGGCGTTCACCTTTTTCACATCAAACTCTTCGGCGTGGACAGGACCACCAGCCCAACCGACAAGATGTTCAAACTCTTCGTGCTTTGGATCGAAGATGACCTCCAAGAATTTCTGGTAGCCAGACACGCCTCCCACATCTTCAGGCGGGCAGCGGCGTGCGCCGCCCGTGCAGACTGGCTTTTTGAGGGGTTCTGCTGCATCAATGATTTCTTCAAGCACCACTTCGTGTCGCCAGTTGTCCCCGAAGTCGTATACGTACGTCATTGACTCACCGGGTCCCGTGAGCACTTCAACAAGTTCCGTCTTGTCTTCGTCGATCAGGTCCAGTTCCTCAAACTCGTCGTACTCGGGAACGCCCCAGTGTCTTCCGTCTTTTTCGAACTGGTGAAGATGGCTGTCCGTCCAACCTAGCGCCACCTGGAAGGCGCTGTGCAGACAGCAAAGCCGGAAGGAATTGGGAACTTGGAGCCGCCGCCAGATTTGTGGCTCAATGCCGATGAGCGTGATCTTCAGTTGGAGGGTGGCCGAGGAATTCGTCTTAGCGGGCATGGGGCGAAAGGGAAAGTTTATCGCAACTGCCGCCTACCAAGGATGAATCGGGCCAAAGGACGGGGAGCGGTCCACTTTGCCGCCATCGCACAGAAAGCGCCCGTGCGCCGTGTGTGGGCATTCTCGTCGAGTGCTGGAGTTGAATGAAGGAGAAAAGCTCGACCCATCCGCAGCCCCTTCGAGGAATTGGTGGAGCTTTCCAATGGTGTGGTTGGAGTGGTCGGTCAAGCTTAGATCGCTCACTTCAAAGCTGAGCAGGGATTCGAGTTCGGGGGCCTCCGACAGGACACATTCGTCTTTGATCTTGCTCGCGATCTTTTGGCGTTGCTTATGGTCGATGTCTTGGCAGGAGAAGTTCTCGATGGTGTCGCTGTAAGTACCGTCTTTCAGCGCGATCTTGATGTGGGCATTCGAGACAAAGGTCAGGGCCTTCGTGTTGTCGGGGAAGCCGATCCGATTCGAGTAGAGCTTTCCGAGAATGGACAGAAGGGGCCCGGTCTTTCCGGGTTTCTGCCTAAGCGGCCGGTGTCATTCAGTGGCCGCTCGACGCGTCGGCACGCCATGCACCCATTGCGGCCGAGGACCAAGCCCGCGTCATCGTCGGAATATTGGAGCATTCCGAGCCGCACCGCGGAAAGGTCTATCCGTTGTTCGGTCCTGTCGAGATGACGCCTGTCGAGATTACCAATACCGTAGGCCGCGTACTTGGCCGGAATTTGGAGTACCAGCAGGTCGATCCCGAAGCCAGCTTCAAGAAGATGGCCGCCGAATTCACAAAGGCTGAAGCGCGAACGGTGGAACGTTGGGGCGTGCCGAATAGTGAGATCGTCATCCGGTATCGCTTCAGCCCGCCGCAGGAAGGAGCCGCGCTACTCTGGTCCCGCGCCTCACCGCCTCGACAACCGGAATGCGGGGCCGGAGCAGTTACACACTCTCGGCGATCATCTCCGCCGGCGACGGCTCACGCTTAAACTGCCGCAGGTGATCTGTATCGGAGTCTGGAGTCGAGTTCAGACGAACT
>PMSX01000246.1 GCA_003167495.1 Bryobacterales bacterium
TCTGGCTGACATCGGTAAACGTGCCGTCACAATTGTTCTTGAGCAAACTGAGGGGAAACGGATTCTGCCAACCGCCGCGCTGCACCAGCACATCCATGCAGCCGTCGTTGTTGTAGTCGGCCTTGACGATGTTGAGCCCGCCCAGCTGATTGGACAAGCCCGCCTGCGCCGTCCGGTCACTGAACGTTCCGTTGCCGTTGTTGTGGAAAAAATGCACCGGTTCGCACATATCCATGCTGGAAGTGACTACATCCAGTAGACCGTCATTATCGAAGTCATCCACAATAACCCCGCCTGCCCCTGTGAATACGTCAAGGCCGGCGGCGGGAGCTATGTCTTTAAAGCGGCCGATGCTTTCCTTTGACTCAAAGCGGCTGAGCGGAATCAGGTAAGGCGCGGGAGCCTGCTGTCCCAGTGTGAGGTAAGCCAGATTCAACAGCCATTTCACTTCTAAATTGTCAGCCTGCGTTTGGAGGAATTTCGTGAAATATTGGATAGCCAGCTTCACGTTCGCCTGTTTTTCAAAGTGTTTCCCCGGCTTCACGGGCGGGAAAATACCTTGCTCGCCAGGATGGCGGTAGACTCCGTTTTCCATCTCCGCCAAATGCAGATGAGTAACTCCCAGTGCTTCCTCCAGGTAGGGTACCGACTCGGGAACACTAGCGAGCGCAATCTGGTAAGCCTTGTTCCACTCCGCAATCGACTTCTCCATCTCACCCGTGTAAACGAATAGCAACGCCAACACTGCGTGCCCATGCAACAAGTCGATGGGCTTCACTCTGCCCGGCGGTAGCGCATCCGCTTGCGGCAACTGTTGTCCAAGGCGCTCCACCGCCGATTTATAAGAATTCGTGCGGATTGCGCAAACTTGACTTGGATCGCGATTCCAACCCGCCGGTTTGTCGGCATACCCCTGGAATGCCGCATTGGCAGATGCCATGCCGGAGATGTCGATCGTATCGCGTACAACTCCCCGCGACGCCAACAACTTGATCCGATCCGCATCCAGATCCTGCGTGCGGGGCGGGGAAGTGAACACCGTGAGAATGGCAAAGCCAGAAGAAATAGGGATGACGCCGCTGAACTGTCCAGGCTTCAACCTTCTTACCGCATCCTGAAATTCGGTACTCAGTTGCGATGGCTGAAATCGGCCTATATAGCCGCCGTCGTTGGCCGCTGCGTCAATCGACTTTTCCCTGGCCAAGACGCCAAAGTCCATGCCCGCCTCAAGTTGTTGCAACGCTTCGTGCGCTTCGTTTGCAGTTGCCACCACAATCACACCCACGTCAACTTCATTTCCGGATTGTGTCCCTCCCACTCGAAGTGTGCCCAGCGTAAGAATACTGATTGCGGCTGCACTCGCGATCAACCAGCGGCCTTTTCCTTTGTGATCCATCCGTTTCAGAGTTATCGGCAAACGCAAGCTATGGCCGCCTACCCGGTCCAAAGTATTATTTTTGTCTCATACCCTTGACTATGATAATTCAAAAGCTGTAGACTTCAAATATTTGCGTCTGTTGCTTCTGCACACGTTTCCATTTCAGGGAGAGAGGGATTGTCCATGTTGATTTCACGCTTTAAGACACCAGAATTCGCGAAAGACGCGAATCGTTGTCGGCAGAACGTTGTTTTTTCTGCTGTTCTTATTTGCTTTCTGTTGCTGTCGGGGTTGTTAAACGCCCAGACGGTCAGTAGTATTACCGGTACAGTTACCGATTCGTCTGGCGGTGTCATGCCGAACGCGACTGTCACAGTCACCAACGATTCGACCAACGTCAAAAAAACGGTCACTACCAATTCCGCGGGTTCGTATACCGTTACCGATTTGCTTCCTGGCACCTATACCGTGACGGTGACAAATGCCGGGTTCCAGAGTGCCGTCCTTAGGGGAACCACAGTGGAAGTCGCGCACGCGGCAACCGTAGATGCGGTTCTACAGGCCGGAAACACCACCCAGACCATTGAGGTTCAAGAGAACGCCATCGCGCTGGACACAACCCAGCCCGATCTCAATACCACGATTGAGAACAAAGTGGTGCAGGAGTTGCCCAACGAGGTATCAGGTGGGCGTGGCCGGCAGATCGACAATTTTATTTTTCTGGCTCCGGGTGTAACCGGCAGTAGCTTCAGCAAGCGTATCAACGGCGGTGTGGATTTTCAAAGTGAAGTAGTGTTCAACGGAATTCCAATGGCGCAATCAGAGACGCAGGGATTTCAAACCATTTGGAATCCCCCGTTTGAGCTCGTGAATGAGTTCAACGTCTTGCGTTCGTCATTTTCGGCGCAGTATGGTTTGGCGCAAGGTATTGTCACCTATCATACGGCCTCTGGTACGAACCAACTTCACGGCGACGGATTTGAAATCATCCGCAATAACTTCTTTGACGCCAAAGGCGCGTATAACACGTCCACGCCCATCGACAAGGAAAACAACTATGGATTTTCCGTGGGCGGTCCCGTGATGATTCCCCACGTGTACGACGGCAAGAACAAAACCTTTTTCTTCCTGACCATGGAATGGTACCGCGAGAACAATCAGAGCACGTCGTTTTTCTCCTTGCCGACAGCCGCCGAAAAAGCGGGTAATTTCAGTGCTTTGCCGCAGGTAATTTATAACCCGGTCGGCAGCGGATGCACTGCCGGTGGGAACACGCCTGGAAAGCCGTTCATAAATAACACGATCCCGGTCGCGTGCTTTAGCGCGAGCTCGGCCAGCCTTTTGCAGTATTGGCCAAATCCCACAGGCGCAGGCTTCCAAAATAACCAGGAGAGCCTGGAAGGCGTTTTACCCACCAGACAAAATCCGTGGGGTTTCAACATCGATCACACCCTCACCGATAAGCAATCTCTTCACTTTGCAATGTGGCGCGATAAGCAAACGTCTTACGGCGATAACACGGGCACAAATCTGCCGCAATCAGATCCACTAGCCGACAAAACCTATTACCCGGATTTGGGTACGGTGTTCATCCTCAACTACGCCAACGCCATCACACCGCACTTGGTGGTCACGGCCGGTGCAAGTTGGTTAGGAGAACTCAACTTCCAACTTCCTGAGCGTTCCGGCCCTCAGCCCACGCTTTCGGCTGCGCCTGGAGCGCCCATTGTTCCGGGAATCAATTTCAGTGGAAATCTGTCGCCGGGGAACGTAGGGTCATCTAATACCGATTCCGTCAATCGCAAACTGGGTACGGTGTTTGTGAACAACTATCTCTGGATTAAGGGAAAACAGACATTCAACATCGGTTTCGAGTACCGGCGGACGTATCAGAACGACAACGAATGCCAGCAATGCGCCGGTAACTACAACTTCAGCAACAATTCGACTGCCGATCCAAATAACGTTGCAAATGGCGATCTGGCTACCACGGGCAACGCGTTTGCGAGCTTTCTCCTGGGAGACGTGGACAACGCCGACCGCATCGGCACCATTGAAGAGCGGCTTCGCAACCGTGATTATGCGTTCTACATCCAGGACGATATTAAATGGAATCCGAAGCTGACCTTCAATGTTGGTGTGCGCTGGGACATCATGCAGCCGTTCACGGAAATCGGCAATAATATTGTGTACTTCGATTCCACGATTCCCGATCCGGATGCCGGCGGGTTGTTGGGAGCGGCGACCAAGTTCGGTAATTGCACCGGCTGCGCCGGCGTCGACCGCGCCGCCATTAAGTGGGACCACTTCACTCCGCGTGGCGGGTTCTCTTACCAGCTGAACAACAAAACCGTTTTGCAGGGTGGCATGTCCATGAATTTCCTGGACGGCGGAGCGTATGAGTATGGAACCAGCAAGGTGGCAGTAAACTACGGCAACCTGCTTGACGGTTCCACAACTTTTAAGACTACGGGTACCACTGCCCCGGGCTTTGGTAATTGGGATGTCAACTCGCTTCCTTTGCCCGCGCCAATACCCTTTAATTCGGGGCTCGGAACCGCATCGGCTATTGACGCCTTTGACCCGACCAAAGACGGTCTCGCCCCCTACGATCTTGTTTGGAACATCGGCATTCAGCGGGAGCTGCCCTACTCGATGTTCCTCCAGGCCAGTTACACGGGCAACCGCGGCAACCGCCTCACCTCGCAGTTGAACCCCATCGATCAATTGAATCCGTCCTATCTTTCGCTCGGTCCGGTTCTGGGCGATTTAGTAACTTCGCCGCAGGCAATAGCCGCGGGGATCAAGATTCCGTATGCTGGGTTCGTCCAACAGTACGGCGGCTCCGCGACCGTATTGCAGGCATTGCTGCCCTACCCGCAGTTTGCCAGCATCTTCAATAACTTCGACGACAACGGGTCGTCTTTGTACAACGCCATGCAGCTTCAAGTGCAAAAGCGCTATTCAAATGGACTCAGCTTCTTGGTTGCTTACAATTTGTCGAAGATGATGTCAAACACCGGGTCGGGCTTCACGTCCTTTGCGTCGTCTGCGCTGAACAAAAACAACCAAAAAGCGGAGTGGTCGGTAGATGGCAACGATCAACCGGAAATGGTCAACATCGCCGCCACTTATGAACTACCCTTTGGCAAGGGCCGGCGCTTTATGAATCAGAGTAATGCGGCTGTGAACGCCGTTTTGGGTGGCTGGCAGATTACACCGCTGTTGACTTACGCCAGTGGAACACCCATGCAGATTACTGTTCCGGGCGACCCGCTGGGTTGCGCTGAACCGACTTGCACTTCCAACCGCCCGAATGTCGTCTCCGGCGTCCAGCAGGAGTTCTCCTATTCGAATGTCTACTCGGGCAAGCCGATTCTCAATGCAGCCGCATTCACTAATCCCGGCGTTTGGGCCATCGGCAACGAGCCTCGGGAGCTAGGAAGCGTTCGCGGCGATTTCAACAGAAACGAAAATATCTCCGCTGCAAAATACTTTGCCATCGGCGAACATGTGAAACTCAAACTTGAGGTTGAATATTTCAACCTTCTAAACCGCGTGATCTTCGGAGGTCCCGATACTACCCTGACAGACACTAATTTTGGCAAGGTCATAAACAGCCAAGCCAACAGTCCAAGGCAGGGCCAAGCTCACTTTGAAGTCAGGTTCTAAGCTACGCTAGAGATTGGCGGAGCCTGCGCGATGCAAGTCTGCGCAGGCTCCGCCCAATCCTTTTTGTGACACGTATTCTCCTCGCAATCCTTGTCTTGCGCATCTCCGCGCAAATTCCATCGTCAGATACCAGCAACGACATTCTTCTGGACAAGATTGACTCCCTTGTTCATCAAGGCCAACTCGTAGCGGCGGAAAGTGCGGCGCGCGAGTATGCGCGGGCGCACACCAACTCGGCCGATAGTCATTTTACGCTGGGCTACGTTCTCTTTCTTCAATCAAGAGCGAAAGAATCTTTGGCCGAGTACACGGAAGGCGCGAAGTATCGAGTTCCGGGCGCGCGTGATTTGAAAGTAGTGGCCTCCGACTACGTAATTTTGGGTGATTTTTCAGACGCCGACAAGTGGTTCAGCAAAGTTGTCGAGTGGAATCCGCAGGATGTGCAGGCTTGGTATGACCTGGGCCGCACAAAATACAACGAGAATCGTTTTGATGAGGCGATTGATGCGTTCAAGAAGGTGCTTCAGCTTGATCCGGCGAACGTGAAGGCCGAAGACAATCTGGGGCTGTCGTACGGCGCGCTGGGCAACAACGAAGAAGCCATAGCCGCGTATCAGCGCGCAATCGCACTTCAAGAGAAGAGTACAGACAAAGATACAAATAAAAACCCAGGCCCATATCTGGATTACGGCAGTTTGCTCGTTGATGACAACCGCGTGGACGAAGCGTTGCCCTTATTGACCCAAGCGGCGGCGCTTTCGCCCGGAGATTTTCGCATGCACCGCGCGTTGGGCAAGGCCTACGCGCATTCGAACCAAACAGCGAAGGCTCGTGAGGAGTTAGAGAAAGCAGTGAAGCTCGCGCCAGGGGATGCGCCGGTCCACTTTATGTTGGCACAAGTGTATCGGAAGCTGGGGTTGACGGCCCAAGCCAAGGCGGAGAATGAGACGTACAGCAAGTTGACAGGCACTGGCTCGGCGCCGGAGAAATAAAAGTTAGTGCGCCGTTTCCTTGTTTTTGATGACTTCCTGCGCTCGTTCGGCCGTAGCGGCGCGCGCATTTTCTTCGAGCTTACTGAACGCCTGCATTTCGCTTTGCGCTTCTTGTGAACGGCCAAGCGCACGGTAAGCTTTGGCCAAAAGAAAATGATTGCGCGGCTCGGTGGGGTCGGCTTTGATGGCCGCTTCCAGATCTGGTAGAGCATCAGCATCGCGTCCGAGGGTCAGAAGCGCACTGGCGCGGTCCGCGCGAGCATCGGCCAGGGCAGGGCACAACGCAAGCGACTTATCGAGCGCGTTCAAAGCTTCCCGCGCAGCGCCGCCTTTTTGATTCAGAACACTGCCCAGTTTCCACTGCGCGCGGCAGTTTGCTGGATCAATCGTCAACTCAGTTTGATACTCCGCAGCCGCCGAATCCCACTGTGAGAGACCCAAATAAGCATCGCCCAATTTGTAATGAGAGCCAGGTTTCTGAGGCGCCATGTCCACCGCCTTTTTGAGCTCCACCACCGCGCCGTCGTAGTTGTTCATCGCTTCCATCATTTCGCCGGAAAGCTGATGCGCCAAAATCGAGTTTGCGTCGATCGCATTGATTTTCGCCATGGCATTCTCCGACAATTTCATATAGAGGCGCGCGAGCATGTACCAGACTTCCTGATTTTCGGGCTGGCGTTTGGCCAGTTGCTGCAATTCAGTGGCGGCCGCATCCGCATCCCCAAGCTGCGTGAGGTCTTTGACCAGGAACATGCGTGCGTTGTTATCGCTTGGGGCGGCGCGCACGGCAGCTTCCAGGCGCGGCCGCGCACGTAAGTAATCACCCGATTCGTAGAGCGAAATACCCAGCAGCGCCGACGCGGAGGACATCGCAGGGTCGACCTTCAGCCCTTGTTCCAAAATATCTGCAGCCTTCTGGAACTCGCGCTGGCGAAAATAGAGTGCGCCCAGATTGTTATAGGCAGGCCCAAGTTTCGGCGACAGACGCAGGATCTGTTGGTATTTCTCAATGGCGGTAGCCAGATCATTGCGCGACTGAGCAGCCTTTGCCTCAGCGTAGAGTTCATCAACAGATTGCGTGGCCGCCAAGCGAATACAAACCAAAATCATCAGGACGAGGCGAAGATTCACCCTTTTATTATGTTGCATTACACTGTGAGCGTGACTCGCCACGCCGTATTAGGTCGCTCAGCGACCGAGGTTGGCACCGCCTTGCTGACACGCCTCGACCATCTTTTTCACCGCCCAACTTCTAGCCGAGCCGCGACTGTAAAGGAGTCGGCAACGCATCCCGCGTGCATCGGATTTTTTCACACCTTCGCACGCTCCCGGTCCGGTTTCGGTGTTGCTCGCGGGCCAGAATATGCGGGCTGCATTGCATTGTTGGTCGGAATTGTTGCCATCGCCGCCGCCCCCGATGTCATTCAATTTAGCGATGTGGCCGCCACCGCCGGCGTGCGAGCGGAGATGCGGTGCGGCGGCCCGGAGAAAAAGTGGATTCCGGAGGCTAACGGCAGCGGCGCGGCGTGGCTCGATTACGACAACGATGGATTGATGGATTTGTTGATCGTCAATGGCTCAACGATGGATCAATTGCGCAAAGTGGTAGCCGGCGCCGCGCCCGAACCGTCGCGCACCGGCGTTTATTTGTTCCACAATCTGGGCCACGGAAAATTTGAAGACGTCACGCAGCGCGCCGGACTCGCGAATGCCTATTGGGGCACGGGAGCTAACGCGGTCGATTACAACAACGACGGGTTCACCGATATCTTGATCACCAATATCGGCGTCGATCTTCTCTATAAGAACAACGGCGATGGCACGTTCACCGAAGTCTCGGCCTCGGCTGGGCTGAGCCGCAACGTGGAATGGCACACGGGCAGCGCGTTCGGCGATTTCGATGGCGATGGCTATCTGGATTTGTACATTGCCAGCTATATGGATCTGCACGCTCTCTCTCTGAAGGAACCTGCGCCTGTATGCCCCTACATGGGCTTCGATGCCTTTTGCGGACCTATCGGTTTGAAAGGCGGCCGGGGCGTTCTCTACCACAACAATGGCGATGGAACGTTCACCGATGTGACCAAGAAAGCCGGCTTGGGCGACGTAATGAAGGCCCACAGCTTCACGCCCGTCTTCGACGATTTCAATCACGATGGCAAGATCGATCTGTTTGTGGCCAACGATTCCGATCCGAACTTTCTGTTCCTAAACCAAGGCGACGGCACGTTCAAAGAAGCCGGATTGGAACGCGGCGTTGCCATGAATGCCGATGGGCGGGCTCAATCGAACATGGGCGTGGCCATAGGAGATTTTGATCACCGCGGACGCATAGGCGTTCTTACGACTACTTTTTTTCACGACTACTTTCCGTTGTTCCAACAGGACGCCGGCGGTTTCTTCGATGAAATGGCAGCTTCCGCCGGCGTTGCTGCGGCCACGAAAGACTATCTTGGTTGGGCCTGCGGCTTTGCGGATTTCGACAACGATGGGCAGAAGGATCTTTGGCTGGCGAACGGCCATGTTTACCCACTGTCGCCCAATTACAATCAGCCGTTCACTGTGCTACGCAATCAAGCTGGACAATTTAAAACGGTCTTGCACTACCCAACTACGCCGAACAACTCATATCGCGGAGGTTGCGCGGGGGATTTCGATAACGACGGCCGAATGGATGTGGCGATTTTACCAATCGCGGGAAATCCGTTGCTCCTGCACAACGAAAGCGTGAATACGAATTCATGGGTAGGTTTGCGGTTGAAGGGTACCAAGAGCAACCGCGATGCTATCGGCGCCAGCGTGCAAATTTCCGCTTGTGGGGCAACGCAGTTTGACACGGTGCGCAACGGCGGCAGTTATCTTTCACGCAATGATCCGCGGCTGCATTTCGGACTCGGATCGTGCGGCAAGATAGACCGGGTCACGGTAAAGTGGCCGCGCGGCGGGACGCAGATTGTGACCGATGTTCCGGTAAACGGTTACAACTCCATTGAAGAGGCCGGACGATAGACTTATTGATTCATGCGCTTTGGCTTTTTGCTGATTACGATCTGTGTGTGCGCGGCCGCTGACGATTTTGTCGACATTACAGCTGCTAGCGGTGTCCGTTTTCAACATGTAGCGTCGCACACTTCCAAAAAGTACCTGCTGGAAAGCATGGGCTCCGGCGCGGCCCTGTTCGATTACGACAACGACGGCCGGCTTGACATTTTTCTGGTAAACGGCGCACCGCTCAGCGATCCAACGCAGAAGGGAACCATTCCAAAGAAGACGTCCCAGGAGCATTGGAATCGGCTCTATCATCAGAAAGCTGACGGCACGTTCGAAGACACAACACAGAAGGCGGGTCTGGCTGGCGCTGGTTACGGCATGGGTGTCGCGGTGGGCGATTACGATAACGATGGCTTTGAAGATTTGTACGTGACGGCGTATGGCGGGAACCGGCTCTATCACAACAATGGCGACGGCACGTTCACAGATGTGACGGAGAAGTCTGGAACGGCGGGAAGCGGATGGTCGACCAGCGCGGCTTGGGTGGATTTGGACAACGATGGGCTGCTTGACCTAATAGTGCTGCGCTACGTGCAATGGGACTTTGATGACATCTACTGCGGCGAACACAAAGAAGGGTTCCGCGCCTATTGCCATCCCGACACCTTTAAGGCGATCTCGCCGCTCGTCTATCACAACGATGGCAACGGCCGCTTCACGGAAGTCAGCGCGAAGCTTGGGCTCAACCTGCCCGGGAAAGGGTTAGGCATCGCGATTGCCGATTACGATCACGATGGTCATATCGATCTCTTCGTGGCCAACGACTCCATGCCGGAATTTCTCTACCACAACAAAGGCAACGGCACGTTTGAAGAGAAGGGTCTTTTCTCGCAAGTGGCGGTGGATGAAGACGGCCGCACATTCGCCGGTATGGGCACCGACTTCGCCGACTTCGCTAACAATGGTTGGCCGGACATTGTGGTGGACGATCTGGCAAATCAGATGTACGCGGTTTTCAAAAACAACGGCGATGGCAGTTTCACCTACGCAACCAAGAGTTCGGGCATCGGCCGCATGACGATGCTGCATTCGGGTTGGGGACTGCGTGCATTCGATTATGACAACGATGGTTGGAAAGATTTGCTGGTGGCGCAGGGACACGACCTCGACACGATCGAGTTAACGAATCCACAACTGCATTACAAAGAGCCGCTGCTGCTGGCGCGAAACACTGGGCATGGATTTGTAGATGTTTCGGCTACTTCCGGCAGTGTTTTCCATGATGCGTGGGCGGGGCGTGGCTTGGCAATCGGAGATTTGAACAACGATGGGCGCGTAGACGCAGTGGTCACAACCAACGATGGCGCGGCGCACGTTCTGCGCAACGAAACAGACAACGGGAACCATTGGATCATTCTAAAGTTGACCGGCCACAAGAGCAATCGCGATGGAATTGGCGCAGTTGTGAAGGTGGTAACGCCACAGGGCACACAAACTGGAACGGTAACGACAGCGAGCAGCTATCTGTCTTCCAGCGACAAGCGTTTGCACTTTGGCCTGGGGAAGGGAACTGCGATTTCGCTCATCGAAATTCGCTGGCCCAGCGGCATTTTGCAGCAGATCAAAGATGTGAAGAGCGATCAGATTCTGAGTCTAGACGAACCGAACGGCAGCTAAACCTTTACTTCATATACCGAGTTCTGATTCAGCTATAAGACTTGTAATTACAATCGTTTACAATCAATACTTCACGTGGATATTCGACCAGGCGTGCGCGCCCTTTCTGAGCCGCGATCAAGGCGGCTCAGCCGCCTCTACTTGTACCAGTTAGGGAGTGCAACGCAAGGTGCTGTGCTGCCCCACCGATCCAACCCCAAAACCTCAAGTAAAACTTGATGTATCAAACGGTGTAAGCTAACCTAGCCAGATGAAGC
Organism: Bryobacterales bacterium; assembly: GCA_003167495.1. Lineage (GTDB taxonomy): Bacteria > Acidobacteriota > Terriglobia > Bryobacterales > Bryobacteraceae > Bog-105. Next base: position 10,968 of record PMSX01000246.1, read on the forward strand.
AATTGCCACTGGCCCTAATAGCTGCCGCTCTCCTTGCCCGCACCGCACACAGTCAGCCCGAAGGAATCTGGCAAGGGTATGACGGCGAATGGCTGCATGTGTCGCAACAGCTCGTTGCATTGGCAGAAGCAACCCCCGCTGAGAAGTTTTCGTGGCGGCCGACACCCACCGTGCGATCCGTCAGCGAAGTCTACATGCACATTGCAATTGCCAACCTCTGGCTGCTCAGCATCACGGGGCCCAAGATGCCCCCCGATCTGAATTCGAACGATTTGGAGAAGAGTGTTAAAACAAAACCCGAAGTCATCAGCTGGCTGAAGCGATCACTCGTAGCGGTAAAGACCGCGCACGCGAGCGTCACGGCCGCCGATCTTCAACGCAAAGTCAAAGTCGAAGGGCGCGATGCGACGGTGGATGGAATTTACTTGCGCATCATCGTCCATGCCAACGAGCACATGGGCCAACTGATCGCTTACGCGCGAATGAGCGGCGTGGTACCGCCCTGGTCGACACAATAAATTCAGGCGACAGTCTCAAGTTCCTTCGCGGTGTTCGCCGAAATGGTGACGCCTTCCCAACGCGCCACAACAGCAGTGGCTACGCAGTTACCGAGCAGATTCACGGAAGTACGGCACATGTCCATAAGCGCGTCCACGCCGAGAATTAAAGAGATGCCTTCCAGCGGAAGATGGAAGCTTCCCAAGGTGCCGGCCAGAATCACTAGCGAGGCGCGAGGCACCGCCGCCACTCCTTTGCTTGTCAACATCAGTGTCAACATCATGGTGATCTGCGTCCCGAGCGGCATGTTGACGCCAGCCGCCTGCGCAACGAACATGGACGCCAGAGAAAGATACAGCGTCGAGCCATCAAGATTAAAGCTGTAGCCAGTGGGGAGCACGAAGCCGACAATATGCTTTGGGATGCCCAGCCGTTCCATGTTCTCCAGTGCAAGTGGCAGGGCCGCTTCGCTCGATGCGGTAGAGAACGCAAGCACGAAAGGTTGGCGCGCCGCTTTGATGAATGCGGCAAGCGGCACGCGCGCGATGGTAAGCGCCGAGCCAAGAACCAGTACAACGAAGAGCCCTTGCGCCAGGTAAAGGGTTCCCACCAGCTTGCCCAAGCTGAACAAAACTTTCGGACCGTTCTTCCCGATGGTCACGGCAATGGCCGCACCCACACCGAATGGCGCCAGATACATCACGTACTTCGTATAGCGAAACATGATTTCCGCAACGGAGCCCGCGAACTCCACCACGGGTTGAGCTTTCTTGCCAATGGCTGCACACGCCGCGCCAAATAGGAAGAAGAAGACCACCATTTGCAGAACATCGTTAGCGCCGAGCGCTTCGAAGATGTTCGCCGGAACAGCATGTTCCAAAACCTGCGACAACGAAACCGGCTTGGCCAGCGTTGGCAGTGCCGCTGTGCTTTCCGTAATCTTGATTCCGTTACCCGGCTGAAAAAGATTCACCATTACCAGACCGATCACCAGCGCGAGCGTCGTGGCGATTTCAAAATAGGTAATGGCCTTCAGCGCAATACGGCCCATGGTCTTCAATTCGCCCGCTGACGAGATGCCGTAAATCAGCGTTCCAAACAGCAGCGGACCGACGATGGACTTTATCAAGCGCAGAAAAATATTGCTGACAGGAGCGAGTTGGACGGCAAAGGCCGGGAAGAAAACACCGATGAGAATGCCGGCAACGAGTGCGATGAAAATCCAGGAAGTGAGGCTCAGTTTCTTCAGTAGTTGCATGTCATCCTAACGTTCTCCCCATTTCAGCTTTTCCCGCAAGACATCGAAGAAGAGACTCTTGGGGGGACGAATTAATTGAATGGTCTTCGGGGACGAACGGCAAACAACTCGGTCGCCTTTTGATAGAGGTTCGCCTACTTGGCCATCAATCGTCAAGTACGTACCGTCTTCACCGTGATTCAAAATGTGAATCACGCTGGAATCGGGCACAATCACCGGGCGGTTGGTGAGCATGTGGGGACAAATCGGGGTGATACAAAAGCAATTCACCGAAGGAAAGATGACAGGACCCCCGGCGGAGAGCGAATAGGCGGTGGAGCCGGTGGGCGTCGAGATGATAAGTCCGTCTGCTTTGTAAGCGGCTACGAAATGATTGTCGACGTGGGTGTCCAGGTCGATCATACGGGCCAGTTCGGATTTAGCGATGACAACGTCATTAAGCGCGGAATAGGACGCAATCGTCTTGTCGTTGCGCTGTAATTCACAGTCCACCATCCGGCGGCGGCCAATGCGATGTTCACCGCGGATCGCGCGATCAAGTTCAGGATAAAGCTCTTCCTCACGAATGGTGGTGAGGAAGCCCAGATGGCCCAGGTTGACCGCGAAGATCGGAATATCGTTACCGGCCACCGCGCGGGCTGCTGATAGTAAAGTGCCATCGCCGCCAAGAACGATCAGAAGATCGATCCCTTCCGGCAGTTCTTCGCGGTTGAAGAATTGCGAGATGCCAGCGTACTCGGCAGTCAGCTGGTCGCAGCGGTAGTCGACGCCGCGTTTATCGAGCCAAGCGAGTAACCCCGAAACAATGTCCGGCGCGCTCTTTATCTTGGGCTTCGAGATGATTCCAACCGTGCTAATTTCTTGCATCCGGATTACGCATACAGCAAGGATACAGAATATAGCGGACCGTGGTTGAACTTCTTCCCTTATTTCAACGTTGTATCCTCAGACACAGCCCTATGCGCCTATATCTCGCACGTTTCGCCGCCCTTTCGCTCTTCTTCGCTACCGTGGTTGCGGCCCAATCTCCCAGCCATCTCCTTCTTCGCAATCCGTCCCTCAGCAAAACCCAAATCGTTTTCGAATACGCTAGCGATCTCTGGATCGTCTCCCGTGAAGGCGGAGAAGCTCGCCGCCTTACTGCCGGCATTGGCCACGAATTCAACCCGCACTTCTCTCCCGATGGCTCTCTCATCGCCTTCAGCGGCGAATACGATGGCAATGTCGACATTTACGTTGTACCTGCCGCCGGAGGTGTCCCGCGCCGCCTAACGTATCACCCCGGTTTCGACATCCTCGCCGGTTGGACGCCTGATGGCAAGTCCGTCCTCTTCGCCTCCCACCGCGACAGTTTCGCCGATAGCAGCCAGCTCTACACTCTCCCACTCGATGGCGCGCTCCCCGCTGCCTTGCCCCTACCCATGGCCGAAGATGGCGCATTCTCGCCAGACGCCTCTCACATCGCCTATTCACCCGTCTTCCACTGGCAGAGCGCCTGGAAACGCTACAACGGCGGTCAAACTCTCAAAATCTGGCTTGCCGACCTTTCTGATTCCAGCGTCACCGAAATCCCTCGCCAAAATTCTAACGACTTCAACCCTATGTGGGTCGGCGGCAAAGTCTACTTCCTTTCCGATCGCCAGGGCCCCATCACTCTCTGGGCCTATGACGTCGCCTCCAAAGCCGTTACCGAAGTCGTCAAGAACCAAGGTCTCGATCTCAAATCCGCTGCTGCCGCGTCCGACGCCATTGTTTACGAACAGTTCGGCTCGCTGCATCTCTATGACCTCGCCACCGGTAAGTCGCATCCCGTGCCCATCACAGTGGGCGCCGATCTTGCCGAAGTCCGCCCTCATTTTTTGAAAATCAAGAACCAAGACATCAACAACGCCGCCATCTCTCCCACTGGTCAACGTGCCGTATTTGAGGCTCACGGTGAAATCCTTACGGTCCCTGCCGACAAAGGCGACATCCGCAATCTCACCAACAGCACCGCCGTCGCCGATCGTGATCCAGCCTGGTCTCCCGACGGCAAATCTATGGCTTATTTTTCCGATGAATCCGGCGAATACGCTCTCCACATCCGCGATCAGAATGGCCTTGGTGCCGTTACTAAAATTAGCCTCGGCTTTCCGCCCTCGTTCTTCTATTCACCCACCTGGGCTCCCGACAACAAACACATCGCCTATTTCGATAAGCGCCTCAATCTCTGGTATGTCGATCTCGACAAGAAAACGCCCATCAAAATCGACACCGATCTCTACGACAGCCCCGGCTACGATTTCCGCCCCAACTGGTCACCCGATAGCAAGTGGATCGGCTACGCCCGCCAGCTCCACAATCACTTGCACGCCATTTTTGTTTACGGGCTCGACGCCGCCAAAACAACGCAAATCACCGACGGTCTGAGCGACGCCCTGGCTCCTGCCTTCGACAAGACCGGCAAATACCTCTTTTTTATCGCGTCCACCAACGTTGCACTCAGCGGCGGTTGGATCGACATGACTAGCATTGGTCATCCCGTGACCAGCGCGGTCTACGTCGCCGTTCTGCGCAAAGATTTACCCTCCCCTCTCGTCCCCTTGAGCGACGAAGAGAAGAAAGACGACGCCGACAAAGATAAAGACAAGGATAAGGATAAAGATAAGGACAAAGACAAAAAAGACAAGGACGCCGTCAAAGTCACCATCGATTTCGAGAACATCCAACAGCGCATCCTTGCCGTCCCTTTGCCTGAAAAGAATTACTTCGCCGCGTTACCCGGCAAAGAAAACATTTTGTTTGCCATTGACCGTCCCATCGTCCAAACATCCAATGGTCCGCCCCCTCTCACAGTGACCAAGTTCGATTTCAAAACGCGCAAAACCGACCCTGTCGTCGGCGGTATATCCTCCTACAACCTCTCCGACAACGGCGAAAAGATGCTCATTCGCCAAGGTGAACAATGGTTCATTACCGCCTCCGACGCGCCTCCTAAACCCGGCGATGGTTTACTCAAAACGGCCGACATGCAAATCTACGTCGACCCCCGCGCTGAATGGAAACAGATGTATCACGAAGTCTGGCGCATAGAACGCGACTTCCTCTACGACCCGCATGCCCACGGACTTAACATCGAAACCGCCGAAGGATTTTACGCCCCTTGGGTCGACAGCGTCAGCAGCCGTGATGATCTTAACTATTTGTTTAAAGAAATGCTCGGCAACATAAACATTGGCCACATGTTTGTCGGCGGCGGTTCTGAACCTGAAACGCCGAAAGTGAAAGTCGGTCTCTTAGGTGCCGATTACAAACTGGAAAACGGCCGCTGGCGCTTCGCCAAAATCTACAATGGCGAAAACTGGAACCCCGATTTGCAAGCGCCTCTCACTCAGCCGGGCGTAAACGTCGTCGCCGGTGAATACCTGCTGGCCGTCAACGGTCGCGATCTCCATGCCGCCAATAACGTCTACAGCTTCTTCCAGGAGACCGCCGGCAAACAAACGGTCTTACACGTCGGCCCAAATGCCGATGGCTCAGGCGCGCGTGACGTAACCGTCATTCCCGTCGAAAGCGAGTCCGCGCTACGCCACTTGGCGTGGATTGAAGGCAATCGCCGCAAAGTCGATCAACTCAGCGGCGGCAAGCTGGCCTATGTCCACTTACCCGACACCGCCGACGGTGGCTACACCAGCTTTAACCGTTATTTCTTCGCGCAAATCGGCAAGCAAGGTGCTGTTCTTGACGAACGCTACAACCACGGCGGTGATATCGCCGATTACATCATCGAATACTTGGGCCGCCATCCCATGGGCCGCATCATGACTCGCGAAGGCGAAGACATCACCGATCCCTCGCAAGCCATTTATGGACCAAAGGTCATGATTATTAATCAATTCGCCGGTTCCGGCGGCGACGCCATGCCCTGGTATTTCCGTAAAGCTGGACTCGGCCCTCTCGTCGGCATGAAAACTTGGGGCGGCCTCGTCGGTATCGGCAACTATCCGCCACTTCTCGATGGTGGCTACGTCACCGCTCCTCGTTGGGCTTTCTATGGACTCTCAGGCGAGTGGGAGGTCGAAAACCACGGCATCACTCCCGACATCGAAGTCGACCAAGACCCCAAGCTCGTCCGCCAGGGCCACGACCCTCAACTCGAACGCGCCGTCAAAGTTGCGCTGGAACTCCTGGAAAAAGATCCCCCCAAGACCTACCAGCGCCCTGCTTATCCCGACTATCATCCGCGTTTGCCTACTGGGGAGGCCGGACATTAACGCGTCCTGGCTGTCCAGTAACCCGCCCTCTATTCACAGGAAAACCGCTAGCCGAGCCGCGACTGCGAAGAAGCGGCAACGTATTTTCGGAGCCCCACGAGCGCCGCTACCTTCTGTATTCTTAACTCCTATATTTCCCGCGCCCGCACTTGCCTACTGCGGCGGCGGAACATTAAGCCGTATACCCAACTCCCGCAGCTGTCTCTCCGGAACCGTCGATGGTGCCTCGCACATCAAGTCGGTTCCCTTGGCCGTCTTGGGGAACGGGATCACTTCTCGAATCGAAGTCTCCCCGGCGAGCAACATCACCAACCGGTCTAGTCCCAGCGCAATCCCGCCATGCGGAGGAGCCCCATATTCCAGCGCTTCCAGCAAAAATCCAAAGCGCTTCTTCGCCTCCTCTTCGCTAAATCCGAGCGCCGCAAACACTTTTGTCTGCACATCCCGACGATGAATTCTAATCGATCCCGAACCCAATTCAACCCCGTTTAGCACCAAATCATAAGATTTTGCGCGGCAGTTGGCCGGGTCGCTGGTCAGCTTTTCGAAGTCTCCGTCATGCACCGACGTGAACGGATGATGCGCCGCATTCCAGCGTTTGTCTTCTTCATCCCATTCAAACATCGGGAATTCCACCACCCACAAGAAGCGCAAATCTTCTGGATCAAGCATCTTGTGCCGGTCGTTGTATTTCTGCGCCAACAACACCCGCAGCTGCCCACACAATTCCAACACCTTCCGGTTCGCCAGCGCCCCTTCGAGCGGCTTCGCCGAACCGGCAAGAATCACTAAGTCCTCCTCCGCCGCCTTCACCCGCTCTTTCACCTTCTCCATTTGCGAAGGATAATCGCGCTCTAACCGCTTCAAATCGTCAAAAATTCGCAGCCCACGTTCCTGTCCAAGCGTTTTGATTTCATCGCGTTCCTTGCGGCTCAATTGCCCCGTTTTCGGAATATGAATCGCCGCCAGCGGCAACCCCTCCGTCTTGAAATCAGTATCGGCGAACAAGTCTTCCACACAATAGAACGGCGGCAATCGCAAATCCGGCTTATCACTTCCATAGGAACGAATCGCTTCCGCAAACGTAATCCGCGGAATTTTCGCTGCCATCTTCTTCCCCGCCGCCTCCACAACCCCTTGCACCAGCGGTTCAATCACGTCGTAAATCTGCTCTTCTTGCGGAAAGGACATCTCCAAATCGATCTGCGTAAACTCCGGCTGCCGGTCAGCGCGCAAATCTTCATCGCGGAAGCAACGCACAATTTGGAAATAGCGCTCGTAACCGCTAACCATCAGCAATTGCTTGAAAATCTGCGGCGATTGCGGCAGCGCATAAAAACTGCCCGGCTGCACCCGGCTCGGCACCAAATAATCGCGTGCGCCTTCCGGCGTCGAGCGCGTCATAAACGGCGTCTCAATCTCCAAAAATCCCTGCGCATATAACGCCTGGCGGATTGCCAGCGTCACCTTCGAACGCATAATGATATTCTTCTGAACTTTCGGCCGCCGCAAATCGACGTAGCGGTATTTCAGGCGCACTTCTTCTTTCACATCCACGTCGTCTTCCAAGGGAAATGGCGGCGTTCGCGATTCGTTCAAAATCCAAATCCGCGACACTGCCACTTCCACCTCGCCCGTGACGATGTTCGGATTCACCGTCTCCGCCGAGCGCTTTTTCACCTCGCCTTCCGCCGCAATCACGAATTCCGAACTCAATTCCTGCGCCCGCTTATGCGACGCCGCATTCTTGCTTTCGTCAAACACCAGCTGCGTAATGCCGTCCCGGTCGCGCAAATGAATGAAAATCAAGCCGCCCAAATCGCGCCGCCGGTGAACCCAGCCCATCAGCAACGCCTTTTCCCCGGTATTATTCGGACGCAAGGCTCCACAGCTATGCGTCCGCCGAAGATCGCCCAAGAAATCCAGTTGTACTTCAGCCATTGTTATCTTTTTAATCGATCGAGTAAAGCCTGCCGCGACAGCGTTTCCTGTTCCCCCGTCGCCATATTTTTCAAACTGTACGCTTTCGAAACAATTTCGTTATCGCCCAGTATCAGCGTAAACCGCGCTTCCAGTTTGTTCGCCAGCTCCAGCATTCGCTTTAACTTTCGATCTGTTCCTACTTCCACCGACAAATCCAATTTCCTGATTTCACCGGCCAGCACCGCGCAATGCCGCAACGCCGTATCACCCATCGGCGCGATATAAAGATCCAGCACGGCGCTCTTGGCCTTACCCGTTTCCTCCACCGCCATTACCAAACGATCCTCGCCAATGGAGAAGCCGATTCCGGGCGCAGGCACTTTCGATCCAATCGTCTCCGCCAGCCCGTCATACCGCCCGCCGCCCAATATCGAGTTTTGCGCGCCCAGCGCGCCATGCGTGATTTCAAAAGTCGTGCGCCTGTAGTAATCGAGTCCGCGCACTAGCCGCGGCTTTACTATATAGGCAATGCCCCGGTCGTCCAAAAACTCCCGCACTCGGCGGAAGTGCTCTTTGTCGTCCTGATTCAGAAAATCTAGAATCGAGGGCAACTTTTCAATAATCGGTTGATCGGCCGGCACCTTGCAATCCAGCACGCGCAGCGGATTGGTAACCGCGCGCCGCTGGCAATCCTCACACATCTTGGGCAATACTTCTTTCAACTCCGCCCGTAAAGCGCTGTTATACTTCGCCCGCGATTCCTTCGACCCCACCGAATTAATCAACAGCTCAAACTCGCCAATGCCCGCCGCTTCCAATACCGCCACTGCCAGCTCAATCGTCTCCGCATCCACCGCCGGCGAATCCGCGCCAATCGCTTCCGCGCCAATCTGAAAGAACTGGCGGTAACGTCCTTTTTGTGGGCGTTCGCGCCGGAACATCGGCCCAATGTAATAAAGCTTCTGTGGCCCGGGCTGTTGATCGAGCCGGTGCTCGACATACGCACGCAGCACGGAAGCAGTATTCTCCGGCCGCAGCGTTAGCGAACTGCCGTCGCGGTCGTCAAAAGTATACATTTCTTTGCTGACGATATCGGTTTCTTCGCCCACTCCCCGCGCAAACAGCGCCGTCTCTTCCAACAGCGGCGTGCGAATTTCGCGGTAGTTGAATCTGTGAAATACCCGGCGTGCGGCCGCTTCCACTTCATTCCATACTCCGCTTGCGGGCGGAAGAATGTCGCGCATACCTTTTACGGCTTGAATCAAGACGGCTCTTCCTTGTAAATGGCTGTGATCTTCACGTAATTCTGGCAATTCTGCTGGAAACGTTTATGCTCTTCGGGCGTGACCGCGCGCTTCACCTTCGCCGGCGTGCCCATCACCAGCGTGTTTGCCGGCACGTCCATGCCTTCCGGTACCAGCGACCCCGCCGCCACAATCGCGCCAGTCCGGATCGTAGCGCCGTTCAGCACAATAGCTCCAATACCAATCAGCGCGTCATCTTCGACTACACAACCGTGCAATACCACGCTGTGCCCGACCGTTACGCGATTGCCCACTAAACACGGATAAATGCGATGGTCCACGTGCAGCACGCTGTTGTCCTGAATACTCGTCTCATCGCCGATGCGAATATGGTTCACATCGCCGCGAATCGTCACTAACGGCCAAACGCTGGAACGTGCGCCCACCACAACGTCGCCAATCACTTGCGCGCTGGCATCCACGTAGGCAGACTCGTCAATTTTGGGTGTCACCCCTCGGTATGCTCGAATCATGGGGAAAACGCCGCGGAAATCGGGGCTTCCCTGTCATACTACCAAGGCTTGCTACTCCAGCCGGAAGCGCTGCCGAAAAATCCCTTGTAGTTTGATATCTCCACGCTCTGCCACCGACTGCTCTATCCGCTTGACCATTTCCTCCGTTCCCTTCTGCAGTTCCAGCGCGTGCAACGCTTCCTCGGCGTCTTGTTGATTGGCATTTTTCACCAAGTCCAGAAGAAATTCCAATGCTTCATCCAGCCGTGAAACACTCATGGCGCGCAGCAGAGCGCCAGCCGGAAGCCAGCCCTGCCGCTTCTCCCACGCTCTCTTCAGCAATCCGAAAGCTTCGGGAAGACGTGACGCGCCCAACGCCAACGCCGCTTCATCCACTACTTCTTCATCAGCGTCTTCGAGAAACTCGGCCACCAGCGGTATTGCCCCCTTCCCCTCCATCTGGAGCAGCGCTTCCAACACCTCGCCAGTCACGCGAGGATCAACGTCGCGCACGCGTGCTTTTAGCCGCAATAGCAAAACAACCTCACGGCCGCCCATTTGTTCTAGCGCGCGCGCCGCATCCATCCGTACCGTCGCAATATTGTCAGTCAGCGAATCCACCAGATAACGAAGTGTCTCATCGCGAGGCATGTCGTTGCATTGCACTAAACCCAGCGCGCAAGTGCCGCGTAAAACCGCCGCCGTATCCTCACTCCCACCCCAAACGGGCTCCAACTGCACGTGGCGAATCCCGCGCAAGAACACCGCCGATTCTTGCACGCCTAAATCCTTGAGCGCTTTGCCAAGCGCGTTCTTACCCCAGCACTGCGGGTCTTTGCCCTTTTCAAACAACCGCTCAAAGGCTTTTTTCAGGTCGGGAAGCAAATCTGCCGCGCCCAGCTCTCCACAAATCTGCCCGGCTTTGGCCACCACTAGATTCACACGGTCGCCCAGCGCCTTCTTCAGCACAGCGGCCGACTCCGCCGTCAAACCGGCGCCCCGCAGCGCCTTCAGACCCGCTAATTGCTTCTCTACTTTATCGTTCGCCATGCGGCTCTATACAATATTGAACATGCGCACTGCTATCCTGTGCGGGCTTTTGCTCGGCCTCGGTTGCCTCACCCCATTCCCGGCAAAGGCGCCGTTCACCTTTGATGCCTTGGCGAAGATTGCCAGAATTGACGACCAGCAGCTTTCGCCCGACGGCAAATTCATTGCTTTTACAGTCCAAACCGTCGATCTTCCAGCCAATGCTAAGCCAACCCAGATTTATGTTGTCCCCATCGACGGTGGCACGCCCATTCGCCTCACCAACGACGGCACCTCCAATACGCGTCCGCGTTGGAGCCCGGATTCCAAAAGAATTTTCTACATTTCAGACCGTCCTAATACCTCAGGCAGCGCCAATACACAAGTTTGGTCTATGGGCGCTGACGGCGGCGATCCACGCGCCATTACCAATCTTCCCACCGGCGCTGACGGCGTCACGGTTTCTCCCGACGGCAACCTCATCATCTTCACCAGTGATGTCTATCCCGGCTGCGCTCCTGCTAACGCGGTCCCAGGCATCGATTACGATGCAGCTTGCAACAAGGCCAACCTTGATAAAGACGATGAATCGAAAATGCACGCTCGCGTTTATACAACTTTGCTCTACCGGCATTGGACTCAATATCAAGGCAACCGCAGACGTCATCTTCTAATCCAAACATTGAGCGCGGGCAAGGTACGCGATCTCACACCTGGTTCCCTAGACACCCCCCCCTTTTCCCTCGGTGGGCCTGAACCATATGTGTTTTCGCCCGACAGTGTGCAGATCGCTTATGTCGCCAACAACGATCCTGATTTATCCACCAGCACCAATTCCGACATTTACCTGGTGCCATCTGCCGGCGGCACTCCGAAGCAACTTACCGGAAACAGAGGCGCCGACGAAGGTCCTCTCTTCTCGCCCGATGGCAGGTTGCTGGCTTTCCGCACTCAATCGCGCCCTGGCTATGAGAGCGATTTGTGGCGCCTCGCCGTAATCGACCTTCAAACCAATGCCATCACAAGCTTGACGGATTCACTCGACCGCTGGGTCGAATCGTATACCTGGTCTGCCGATTCAAAGCGCTTATTCTTCACCGTCGACGATCACGGCTCCCAGCCGCTTATGATGATCGCGGCTAATGGCGGAGTGATTCGGACCATCGCGCAAGGCCCAACGTCCATTACTTCTATACAATTCACGCCGGGTGACAAGGTGCTGGTTTATGCCGAGCAGAGTGGCTCTCGGCCCGTCGAAATTTTCAAAGCTACCTCGAAGGGCGGCAGTGGCATTGCGTTAACGCATCTGAATGACGAAATCGTGGCCAACTATCAGTTGACCCCGCTCGAACGCTTCACGGCGGAGGGTCCCGATTCTTCGAAAATAGAAAGCTTTATCGTGAAGCCGCCGGATTTCGACCCGGCTAAAAAATATCCGGCCCTCTTCCTCATTCACGGCGGCCCGCAAGGCGACTGGGGCGAATCATGGAGCTATCGCTGGAACGCGCAAGTGTTCGCTGCCGCAGGCTACGTGGTGGTAATGCCCAATCCGCAGGGTTCCATTGGATACGGACAAGCCTTTACCGACGCGGTGAACAGCGATTGGGGTGGGCGCGCGTATCAGTCGATTGTCGCCACCGTCAACGCAGTCTCCGCCCTGCCGTACGTTGACTCCAATCGCATGGCGGCAGCCGGTGGCTCTTATGGCGGATACATGATCGACTGGATTCTGGGACATACCTCTAGCTTCAAAGCACTCGTCTCCCATGCCGGCGTCTTCGACCTCGCTAGTGAGGCAGGTTCCACTGAGGAGCTTTGGTTTCCAAAGTGGGAGTTCCACGGTTTCCCTTGGGAGAATCCGGCGATGTATGAGCAATGGTCACCCAGCACCTACGTAAAGCAATTCAAAACGCCGACTCTTGTCACTCACGGAGAGTTGGATTACCGCGTCCCGATTGGACAGGGTCAGCAACTCTTCACGGCCCTGCAACAGATGAACGTCCCGTCGAAGCTTGTCCAGTTTCCCGATGAGGGACACTGGATTCTCAAACCGCAAAACAGTCAGTTCTGGTATCAAACTGTGATTGACTGGCTGAATCAGTACACTAAGCCGCTAAACTAACCGGCCAATGTCCAATCCGAGCCGGAAGCGTCAGCGACCTCAGTTCGGCACTTGTGGACGAAACAAACGGTAAAGCACCTGTCGGCGGGGGCCGTCCTCCCCCGGACGATCAAAATCACCGTCAAGATCACGCAGCATGCCGATCTTCTCCATCACACGGCGCGATCTGGTATTAGCGGGAACCGTGAACGAAACGAGCGACTCGATGCCGAGGTTTTCGAATGCGTAACGAACCACTTCGCGTGCGCCCTCCGTTGCTAGCCCTTGACCCCAGTAGTCGGCCGATAGTCGCCATCCGATCTCCACACAAGGAGTGAAGTGCGCCTGGAACGATGGGATCGAAAGCCCGATGAAGCCTATGAATCGGCGGTCAAATCGAAACTCCGCGGCGCACAGACCGAAACCGTGTAGCCGAAAGTGCGCTTCGATCCAATCCACCATCGCGTCGCTTTCCTGCTGGCTGAGAGTTCTGGGCATGAATTCCATCACGCGTTTATCCGCGTTTAACGCTGAAAATGGCAGCCTGTCAGACTGGCGCCAATGCCTCAAAATCAATCGCTCAGTTTCTGCCATGACCATAAACCTGGTCAGCGCTGGAACGTCATGCCGCGCAACACGTTCCTTGCTTTTCCTGCTGTCCTCACAACTGCGTAATCGGCCCCCACTCCGTCGCCTTTGAACGGTCCACAATAGAACTCACTAGGGCTGTTGCGCATCAGCACGTGCAATGGGTCCACAACATCGAGAGTTACCGTTCCGCTTGGAGTGAGCAGCAGAAAGCCCGTCAACTTCCCCTTTTCACACAACACTTCGCTCAGTTTCCCATTCGCGTGCTGCATTTGATCGGAAGGTTCAATGAACGGATTCCAATCCGTTGTGCCGTGCGGAACGCGCGTGGTCACTATCTGTGAATGGCCTTCGCTATCGGTGGCAAACTGCACAGTCATGTCAGTGCCCGCGATGAGTGCGATCCGCCTGGCAGTCATCCTCTCATTTTCAGTCTTCGCGTTCTTCGCTGCCTCCAAGGCTGCTGCTCTCGCCTCGTCGTTCTCATGCAGTTCCACCAAGGCTGAAGCCAAGGCGGTCCAATAACCGTAGCGGCGCTGCTCTGCTACCGGAACACGCATTGTTCGCAGATGGTCGACAGCTAACTTGTATTCGCCGGCCTGGTATTGAATCAACGCAAGCTTGTAGCGCGCATCGTCGAAACCCGGAGCTAAGAGGACGGCCCGTTCAAGCCCGGCTCTCACGTCCTGCGGACTCATGCCCGCTTCTTCGGCCAGCAGCGCATAGCGGTAACACATCTCCGCATCCTTTAGATTGTTGTTGAGGGCCTTTCGCCACAGCCTTAGAGCTTCGTCACGGTTTCCCTGGCGGTTCGCAATGGCAGCTAAAGCGGCGGCCAAATCCGGATTGTCCGGTGCCTGCCGCGCGAGTTCCTCAAAGCGAGTCTTGGCTTGTTCAAGATGGCCACTCACCAACAAAACTTTGGCCTCAAGCGTACCTGCTGCAAGGTCTGACAGTTGGGAGGTTTCCGCTGACTCGAACTGAGCCGGCCGGCTTAGAATGATTTTGGGCGTGTGTCGGCGTCCCACCCAGTTTTCTAGGTCTTTTGCCACTGCGTCGAGTGACTTAGCATAAAGTCTGCGAAAAGCTTGCTCCCCGCTTGCGCCGGCGTTTAAGGCAGACACAACCTCCCAAAAACGTGGGGCGTATGGCGGTGCGGCAATAAGCATGTCAACCAACGCCCAACTTTCAGCGTAGAAGATCTCAGTGTCTTTCCGCCCATTTGAGATAGTCGAATCGGTACCAATATTGAGCAAACCGGCCAGCGGCAACCAGTTGTTCCTGTTTTGCTGCAGAGTGTGCGTCCGGGCCGGCAAATCGCCACCCAGAGAATATCCGCTTTCATTCACCCCCAGCGTGGCGAAGAATTCGGCTAATCCTTCGTGAAGCCACGCTGGCAGCTTCAGGCCGCTGGCATGGACAACATAGTGAGCGTATTCATGTGCTGCTACCCTGAACTCGCTGGAATCAAGCTTCGACATGATGATGTAGTCGCCGTTTCCATCGGAGGCATAGTAAGCTTCGGCAAGCGGGTGCAATCGGTGCTGCGCGTACTCCTTCTCTGAGCGAAAACCTATCACCCGCAGAGGTGGCCTGCCCTGATCCGTAAAGCCCGCAATGGATGGCCCCTTTTGCCGAAAAAAGTTGCGCAATTGTTCAAACCAGATCAACGCGTTTTGCGCCGTTTTGTCACCGGTTTGCGAATACACTTCGAAGTGTGAGGTCCGGGCCACCGTCCAATAGTCAAGGCCCTGAGCTGCAACAATGCAGCAGCTTAGCGTTGCCAACAGTGCGAAGCGTCTCACACTTGTAAAGATATCAATTATTCGGTGTGAAACCGAAACAATGTTTAAGGGACATTCTACGGAACCCAGACGATGTCCGGGACGTTTAAATAACTTATGAAACTGTTGTTTTTACTATTCGCGGCAGTCTCAGCATATTCGCAAATGTTGTCAGCTGGCGCAAAAGCAGGCGTGCCTCTGACGGATGCGTATACTGACGTTCAGGTCGCGGACGGCGCATCGAGTCATTTCATCGATCGGTATACAGTGGGGCCGACTGCTGAATTTCACTTCCCCTTCCATCTGTCTGTTGAGGTGGATGCGCTCTATCGGCACAGCGGATTCTACGTGATTGGCGCACATGTCCCCACTGGCAACGCATCAGTGAACGAATGGCAGATCCCTTTGCTGGCCAAGTATGAAGCAATTCCGCTCGGGCCCATCCGCCCTTTCGTCGACGGCGGTGTGGCCTACCGGCACTTATCCGATAGCCTGGCATCCGTAGTCTCCTTGGCCGTGCAGAATCCGAATAATGCGGGCATCGCCATCGGCGGCGGCATTACCCTTAAAATCCTGCACATGCGGCTTTCTCCCGAGGTTCGCTACACACACTGGAGCCAAGTCGCATTTTCTAACTCCGCCGTGGTCAGCACAAACAATCAAGCAGATTTCCTGGTCGGCTTCACCTTCTAAGCGGCGCTGGTCACGAACGCTGTGGACGCTGTCTGGGATGCCTCCTGATGAAATCCGCACACGCTCACGCGTCATACGGATGCGGCAGAGGATCGAGTCCGGACCAGCCATGCATGTCCTCTCGCGCACCCGAACCATGCGACCCGGTCCGGACCAACAATCATCCATGCCATCGCGTTCGTTGCATGGTTAGTTTGGTCCAGATAGTAAGCTGCCTTCATGTCAATGTCACCGGCAGTTGCATTCATCTGTTGGCAAACGTCCGGAGGAGGCGCCGGCAACCCGTTTACGGGCTTGCAGTAGTCTTCGTCATGCTCGAGCCGGCGACCGGTCACTTACCGCCCCTCGCGAATCTCAATCGGGGATCACGCTGTGCATTAGTTCGCGAAACTCTTTATCCCGGACAACATCCCTTGAGCTCAGGAAAGGACGGCACTGAGAATCTCCCTCTCAGTACGGGCGCCGTCCTTCGAAGCCGAACGTCCCTCAGAAGTTATACTTTAAACCGAATTGAATCTGCCGCGCCCCTTGCGAGCCGTTAACCAAGCCGAGCGTAGGTCCAAGCGAGGTCGTCGGCGCATTGAGAATCGGTGTATTCGTGAAGTTGATAGCTTGAGCTTTGAGTTCCAGATTCTGGTGCTCCGTAATCGTAAACAGCTTCGAAATAGCCAAATCAGCCGTATGCAAACCAGGGCCGCGAATAATGCCTACGCCGCAGTTGCCAAAGCCGGAAGAAGGCTGGTAGAACGTGCTCTGATCCCAGTATTGATAACCGCCGCTTTTGCTATTTAGTTCGCCGTTCACGATGGGAGATCCGCTACAGCTAGCCAATGGTCCGAAGGAACCCGTGCCGGACGCGTCAACTGCTCCGATCGTAAAGGGGAAGCCTGAGTGGATAGTCACAATAGAGTTAACCTGCCAGTCACCAATCAGGGCATTGACAACACCGTTCAAGTTCTTGCCGTACATACGGCCGCGCCCGAACGGGATGTCATAAGTCACATACCCGTTGAACGCCTGCGGCACATCGTAATAGCAATTGCCGTAGTAAGAATGGGCGTCGTAAGTGTTCTGCCAATAATAATAGTTGCCAGCTCCCTGGCCATAACCGCCGTAATAGCCAATGGAATCCGTCAGGCACTTCGACCAGCTGTAGTTCGCCTGGAATTCGAGGCCGTTGCTCAGCCGCTTCTGCAAGCTGACTTGCAGCGCGTTGTAGTTCTGAATACCATTGGTGATAGTGAGTTTATCGGTGGGGCCATCTGCCGCCAACGTCGGATTTCCCGCCAGGTAGGGGCTCGGCGCCACCGTACCGTTGGGAAGAAGTAACCCTTGCGATGCGTTCACCGGCACCATCAGGTGATCGTTATTCTGGCCCACATACGCAGCTTGGAGCGTCATTGAGTTTCCGAACTGGTGCTGGATACTGACGTTCCACTGATTTGAAACTGCCGGTCTATTATTTGGATCCCAGGTAAAAATAGTCGCGCCCGCAAAGCACGCCGGGGCAGAGGCCAATGCCGCGGCTACCGTGCACCCGCTGCTGGGAAATCCCGAAAATCCTTCGGCGAGTGTTGTTGGCGGAAGGACCAGATCCGTAGCACTCGAATAAGTTGCTAAGTGCCCCGTCTGCCATGGTGGGTTTCGAGTCAGACGGAGGTTGGTCCCGGTGCCTTCCAGAAAGTTCGAGAGCGAGTAAGACGCGCGAATAACTGTGTTTTTGGTGGCAGACCAAGCCAGGCCAAGGCGAGGCTGAAAATTGGTGATGCCGTTGTACTGGTTGTACAGCGCGTTATTATCGTTGAATAAGTTAGTCTGACCCGAAATCAGAACTTGCCCGGTAAACTCCTGGAAGTTCGTCTGCCTATTAAAAACCTCGTTCCAGGGCGTATGCAACTCCCAGCGCAGACCAATATTGACAGTCAGTCTGCTGGTCGCCTTCCAGTCGTCCTGAACAAACGCCCCATAGATGGTAGAGCGCTGTCCCCAAGTGCCGCCGCCGGCGCCGATCCCTACCTGATAAGGCAGGCCAAGAACGAAATCGGCTTCCGGAACACCGTTTGTAGTTACGCCGTTAGCAGTGTTACCCGTGTATTGACCGTTGAATGTAAGTTGGCCGGCAAGTCCTTCATTACCGGCATAGAACACGTCAATGCGGTCGCGGAAGTACTGGAAACCCGTCTTGATTGTGTGCGATCCCTTGGTAATAATGGCCGTGTCTTCAGCCTGAGCAACCGTCGAAGAGAATTTCTGCAGAATATCGGAGTTGCCAAAACCGGATACATTGCCGCCAACGAAATTTAAGCCAGGAAGAAAATTGGTCGGTTCGCCGCCAATACCAAACGCGTTTCCAGAGCTTGGCGTATCGTTGCCGGTCACTGCCGGATAGTAGTTAACGCCCGCCCGCGCATCGTTCACAAAAGTCGGACTAAACGTCTTTGTGTAATCGATCACGCCGTTATACAGCGGATAGTTACTGAAGCTATTGAACAAGAGGGGCTGGCTATTAACCGTCGGGTTCACGACATTCTGCTGCGAATAGCGGCCGAAAATATGGTCCTTATCGGAGGCCGCCCAATCCACTTTTATATCGCCTTGATCGCTGTTTGTCGAAGTGTGCTGGTAGTTGACTTGGTTGTTTACTAGGTTTCCATTGATCGGCGCTGGATAGAGCGGAGAATTGAGAATTGCGACCGCAGCCGGACTAAACAAAGTTAACGGAATCTGGTTGCCCGGAAAAGGCGTTCTGCCCGAGTTGGTGGCGCTGGAAAATGGGTTGTAAAGCTGTTGTGATATCGCGGAAAAATTGCCGCTGCGCTCGGCCGCCGTGAAGACGGTGAAACCGCCGCCCGTCGCCGGCTGGTCGTAACGCGAGCCCTGGTAATCGGCGAAGAAGAACAACTTGTCTTTGATAATCCGTCCGCCAGCTGCGCCTCCGAATTCGTTCCAGCGAAGCAATGGCCGTGGTATGTCTTGGAAGTTATTCGCCCATTGGTCGGCGTTCAACTTATCGTTCCGAATGAATTCAAAGGCCACTCCGTGGTATTGATTCGTGCCCGATTTCGTGCTCACGCTGACGATACCACCCATAAAGTTGCCGAACTCTGCGGAAGCATTCTGCGTGATTAGGTTGAACTCCTGAATAGAATCGACACTCGGCGCAAACCCTACGTCGTTTTCAGAGACTTGGTTGTTGTCCATTCCGTCCAGCAAATAGTTGTTGGCCTCTTCGCGGTTTCCGTTAATGTACGGACGCCCGCTCCCAAACGTTGTCTGAGCGCCGGTGAACTCGCTCGGGTCCGTCGTCACAGAGCCCGGCGCTAACAGTGTCAACTGGTTGTAGTTGCGAGTAGCCAAGGGAAGCGAGACATTTGTCCTTGAATCCAGAACGGTGCCTAACTCAGTAGTCTGAGTCTGCAAGATGGGAGGTGCACCGGTCACCTCAACCGTCTGGCTTATGTTACCCACCGAGAGTTGAACGTCGATCTTTGCGACCTGATTCAAGACAAGCACGACGGGTGATTTCACGGAAACCTGGAAGCCGGGATTCTCAGCCCGGACCTCATAGGTTCCAACCGGCAACCGCGGGAAACTGTAGCGGCCAACACTGTCGGATTGAGTTGAGAAGACAGTTCCCCGATCCAGATCCTTAACGGTTACTCTCACTCCGGAAACAACCGCGCCGGAAGGATCGGTGATTTGTCCATTGATGGCGGCCGTAACTTCTTGGCCGTTGCAAGGCCCCGCGATGAAGACCAGCGCGAGAATCGAGAAAAAAGAACAGAGAAGTCGTGAATACAGCGAGTTACACATGAAAATTCCCTTAAAGCGAGTTACATGAAATTGTAAAGTCCACGCGATGATATGTCAACAGCTAAATATTCGCTAGAACATCTACTTTAGGGGTAACTACCTGGATGGAAAACGTCAACGCGGATAAGGATGCCCGCGCAGCGTGGTAAATGCGCGGTAGATTTGTTCCGCCAGCATTGCCCTCGCGAGTTCATGCGGAAAAGTCATAGTCGACAGCGAAAGCAACAAGTCCGCCCGCGGCTTCCATTTGGGAGGGAGACCGTCGTGGCCTCCCAGAAGGAACACAAGGTCCTGGCCCTCCCGTTCCGCTTGCTCGACAATTTTGATAAACCTGGACGAATTCAATGCTTGGCCTGCGGGATCGAGAAAGATCTTGCGCGCCGCACCATGACGCGCAAACACGTCAAAGCGCGCCGGTACAATTTCCCTCATCTCGCAAGACGCATAGCGGCCGGAGCGCCTGATAAACTCGGCTGCGATGGCATTCGCATGCTCATCTCGCGGCTTACCAATGAAATAGACGAAGATCTTCATGAAACACTCGACCTAGTACCAGTACTGGCAATGATTTTGGACCACAGGTTGCAAACAACATAGTCTCAGGATATTGTTTTAAGAGTACTCAAATAAGGATTTTGCATGGCTTCAACCGTTTGGAAAGGCTTCATATCGTTCGGGCTCATCACCATCCCCGTTCGATTATTCGCGGCCGCGCGTACAGAGCGCGTCAGTTTTAATCAGATCCACCAGGTTTGTGGCGGCCGAATCAAGCAGCAAACATTCTGCCCGCAATGCAATCGCGTTGTTGAGCGTAGCGAATTGGTGAAGGGCTATGAAGTGGAAAAAGACCGCTACGTCATCGTGAACGACGAGGAAGTCAAAGCCATCGCACCCGCTTCGAGCGATACCATGGAGATTTTTGAATTTGTCAAGGCCGACGGAATCGATCCCATCTACTACGATTCGTCTTACTTCATGGTGCCGGAAGAAGCGGGCAAGAAGGCTTATCACCTGTTGCTGGAAACAATGCGCAAATCGGGCTACAGCGCGATCGCCAAAGTGGCCATGCATCAACGCGAATACACGGTAGTGGTCCGGCCGCATGCCGATGGCTTGCTCTTGCACACCATGTTCTATCCGGAAGAGGTGCGCGAAGTGCCGGAGTTCCGCCGCGACGACAACGTTACCGTAAAGCCACAGGAAGTGGCTCTGGCGGAAAAGCTGGTAGAAGGCTTAGCAGCCGATTTTGACCCGTCGAAATATCACGACGAGTATCAGACCAAGATGCAGCAAATGATCGAGGCCAAGAAGGAAGGCTTGACCGTGGGCATTGAAGCTCCGAAGAAACGCGCGCCGGTGATTGACTTGATGCAAGCGTTGCAAAAGAGCCTCGGTGAGTTGCCCCGCAAACCAGCCACGAGCCAGCCGAGCGCCGAGGCAGCAAAAGAAAGCAACGTGACGCCCATTAAGAAGCAGGGTGGCGGCGCCAAACGCGCTCCGCGCACCGCGCACGGCTAAATGCACATTGTGGGGCGGCGCCGTGCGCGGCCACCGCTCATCAACGCCACCCCTCCCGAAGACTCCCTCGCCCGCAGACTCGGAGTTTTCGACGCCACCATGATTGTCATGGGAGGTATCATCGGGTCCGGTATTTTTGTAAACCCTTACGTAGTGGCAAAGGAGGTCCACACCTCCGCACTCATCCTGGGTGCTTGGATTTTGGGAGGTTTAACCGCCCTGGCAGGAGCATTCATCTACGCCGAACTCGCCGTACTTAGACCCAATCTCGGCGGTCAATATGCATACCTCAAAGATGCCTTTCATCCAGCTGTGGCATTTCTCTATGGATGGGCCCTGCTCCTGGTAATGCAAACCGGCGGCATGGCAGCGGTGGCCGTCACTTTCGCCCGCTATGCCAGAGAAATTGTAAACATCCCTCTGCCCGATGGCGTAATCGCCGCGTTGACCCTTCTCGTACTAAGCGCCATCAATTGCCTCGGCGTTCGCTACGGCAGCACCGTACAGAATCTGCTCATGGTGTTAAAGATCGGCGCCATAGCAGTTCTGGTAATAGCCGGATTCCGTGCGCCGCATGCGGCAGTGCAAATCAGTGCCGATGCGCATCAGCCCTGGTCTTCGTCACTGATAATCAAATTCGGTGCGGCAGTAGTTCCAGTGTTATTTGCTTACGGTGGTTGGCAGACGGCCAGCTTCATGACGGGCGAGATGCGCAATCCCAAACGCGACCTGGCACGCGCTCTGCTCTTCGGAGTCATCAGCGTAACCGCCATTTACTTGAGCGTAAACATTGTTTGCTTACGAACACTCGGGCCGCTCGGCCTTGCGAACACACCCACACCGGCTTACACCGTGTTGCAGAGGGCCATTGGCGACAAAGGCGCGACCTTCATGGCAGTGGCCATTGCGGTTTCAACGCTCGGTTTCTTGAGTCAAGGAATGCTCACCGCGCCACGCGTCTTCTTTGCCATGGCCAAAGACGGCCTGTTCTTTAAAGCAGTCGCTTGGCTGCCGAAAACCACGCGCGTTCCCGTCGTTGCCATTGCTTTGCAAGGAGTGTTGGCCTCCATTGTTGCAATTTCCGGACGCTACGAACAGATATTAAACTACGTGGTGTCCACAGATTTTGTCTTCTTCGGATTGACCGGCGTGTCTTTATTTGTCTTCCGGCGCAAAATGGAAGCGAGCAAAGATCACCGGACGCCTGGGCATCCCTTCACCACCATCTTTTTTGTAGCCGCCTGCTGGCTGGTGGTGCTGGCCACCTATTACAACTTTCCCAAAAACAGCTTCATTGGTTTTGGCATTCTCTTGTTAGGGATTCCCGTTTACTTCTATTGGAGCAAGAAAAAGAAGAGCCAAGCATGACATCACGAAGCATGAGTTCGGCGTACATGGAGTGGGTAAAAACCTGCACCGCCGCGGCAAAATACAATCTGGCCAACAGTGGTGTGAAGAGTTATCCGCTGTCAAGTCTGCCCGTCGATTTTCAGGCACTGCAACTGACTGGCCCGGGCGCTTATGGGTACCGTCCACTGGTGGAGGCACTGGCGCGCAAGTGTGATGTGCCGAGTGATTGCGTCGCTACGGCGCTCGGCACTTCCGGCGCGAACCATCTAGCCATGGCCGTGTTAATTGAGCCGGGAGATCAGGTATTGATTGAGCATCCCAGCTATCCGTTACTTTGGGAGTGCGCCAGTTATCACGGTGCGGAGGTCAAATTCTTCGAACGTCGCGCCGAGTCAAAATTCGCCATCAATGTGGACGCCCTCCGCAAACTGATAACTCCGAAAACGAAGCTGATTGTACTCACCAATTTGCACAATCCCAGTTGCGCGCTAACTGGCACGACAACTCTCCGGGAAATTGGGAGTTTGGGACCTCGCGTACTGGTAGACGAAGTCTACCTCGATCTCCTTTACGACAAAACTCCCGAAACCTCATTCAAATTGGGCGAGCAATTTGTAGTCACCAGCAGCTTGACCAAAGTTTATGGTTTGAGCGGGCCCCGCTGCGGATGGGTATTGGCCGCGCCCGAGATCGTCAAGAGGATTTACCGCTTGAATGACTTGTTTGGTGTGAACAACCCCTACGTGACAGATCAAATCAGTTGCGTGGCGCTAGAACATTTGCCGCAAATTGCTAAATGGTCTCGCGATCTTCTCACGAAGCATCGCGCCATCGCCAACGATTTTCTCGCCGCTACACCTACCTTGGAAAGCGACCCTCTCACCGCGGGCACCGTCATTTTCCCAAAGGCCTCCGTGCCAGTAGACCAACTCTGCCAACTCCTCCGCGACCGCTACGAGACCGTGATCACACCAGGCCATTTTTTCGGCGCGCCCGATCGCGTCCGCATCGGTATCGGCGGTGAAACGCCAATCCTCACCGAGGGTTTAGCCCGGGTGAGTGCGGCGTTGAAGGAATTGACACGCTAACCCACCAAGTCCGTTTCGCAAAACCCGTTTTTTATCTGCGTTTATCATCTTCATCTGCGGCCAAAAATCCTTAGTTGTTTCCCCTCCCGCTGGCCATTTCCGAAAATAAAAATATTTCTATCACTTATTTTCAACAACTTGCCAGCTTTTCTCCCGACCTCCCTCCGCCCCTGTCGCTACTCTGAACTCGGAAAGGCGTTTGCACCTCCCGTCAAAAACGCCGCCAATTTTTGCAGACAAAAGGAGCTCAAAACCATGCGAACCATCAACCCTCACGACACCTGTACGCCCACCGGCACTCACCAACCGAAACGCTCGCTATCGCACCCAAATTCCGCCCCGATAT